>NZ_JBKQQD010000554.1:0-58590 GCF_052144515.1 Mycobacterium sp.
ATATCCGGACTAGTCGAGCAGATCATCCACCGCGCCGAGCAGCGCGACCACGGAGCGGTCCCGGGCAGCGTGGCCCATCAGCCCGATCCGCCAGGCCTGGCCAGCGAACTCGCCGAGCCCGCCGCCGACCTCGATGCCGTACCCGTCGAGCAGCTTCTTGCGCAGCGGGCCCTCCCCAAGCCCATCCGGCAGGCTCGTGGCGGTGAGCTGGGCGAGCCGGTTGCCGGCCTGGGCGACCAGCCCGAACCCGCGCTTGCCCAGCGCCTCCTGCAGTCGGGCGCCGACCGCCGCGTGTCGGGCCCACACCGCTTCCCGGCCCTCGTCCAGCAGCCGGGCCAGTCCGGCGTGTAGCGCGTAGGCGAGCGTGGACGACGCGGTGTGGTGGTACTTCGGGGTGGGCGCCAGGTAGTAGTCGTACAGCAGCCCGAGATCGAGATAGAACGAGCGCACGGGGCGGGAGCGCATCACGTCCACCGCGCGGGGCGACAAGGTCACCGGGGCCAGCCCGGGCGGTGCACCGAGGCACTTCTGGCTGGCCGAGTAGCAGGCATCGATGCCCCAGTCGTCCACCCGCAGCTCGTTGCCACCCAGCGCGGTGACCGCGTCCACCAGTAACAGCGTCTCGGTCTCCCGCAGGACGGCCAGCGGCTGGACGTCGTTGCGGACGCCGGTGGAGGTCTCCGCAGCGATCACCGCGAGCAGCCGCGCGTCCGGGTGCGCACGCTGGGCGTCCAGCAGCGCCTGCGGGTCCAACGCTCGGCCCCAAGGCGCCTCCACCCGCACCACCTCGGCGCCGCCCCGGGTGGCGACCTCGCACAGCCGCTCGCCGAAGTAGCCGTTCACCCCGACGATCGCCTTCTCTCCCGGCGCCAGCAGGCTCACCAGGCAGGCCTCCATGCCGGCCGAGCCGGTGCCGCTGACCGGCAGGGTCAGCTCGTTGGTGGTCCCGAACACGGCCTTCAACTGCGCGGAGATGTTGGCCATCAGGGCCAGGTATTCCGGGTCGAGGTGGCCCAGCACCGGCCGGGCGAGTGCCTCCATGGCCTCGGGGTAAGGGTTCGAAGGGCCGGGGCCCAGCAGCATGCGGTCGTTGTGCGCGGTCACGGGAGCGAGCCTAATCAAGCGGGCGACACCGGCGCTCAGTATTTGCCCAGTTGTCGGCAGCTCCACGAACGCCGTCCCCAGGCCCCGGGCGTTGACCCTGCGTAAATGAGTGGAGCTGCCGGGAATCGAACCCGGGTCCTACGGCATTCCCTCAAGGCTTCTCCGTGCGCAGTTCGCTATGCCTCTGCTCGGATCTCCCGGTCACGCGAACCAGCCAGGATGACGATCCCAGTCGCTGTTAGTGTCCCGATAAGTCCCGCGACCGAACTAATCGGTTGATCCCTCTAGCTGATGCCAGGGTCCGGGTCGAGGGCTTTCCCGGTCTGACAGACTAGCTGTCGCTTAGGCAGCGAGAGCGTAGTCGCGCTGTACTGAAACGGCGCTTAATTGGTTGCAACGACGCTTACGGTGGTCTCTTGCCTGCACCGGCACGCTTCCCTTGATTCGATGCGCGAAGTCGAAACCTTTCAGCCCCTCGCATCCCCGCCGATTTTCGGCAGGACAACCCATGGTACGCCGATATCAACAGCCGGCAACGTAATTAAGTTCCCGTCAGATCACGAAGTTGAGGCGCTCGACGATGCGGGCGGCCAGGTCCTTATCGCCGTCAAGCTCGACGTTCTGCGAGCGTGCGGGGCACATCGGGCGCCCACCGGCGAGCCTGGTGAACTGCAGGCCGTCGAGCCGGATCGTCGCCGTCGGCTCTTGCGCGCCGAAGTCGTCGACCACCTGGGCGCGTCCATCCACGCTGACGCGGATGCTGCGTGTCAGCGGACCGGTCAGGTCGAACTGGACGCGTGAGCCCTCGGGCGCTTGGGCAAGCTTGCCGACCACGAACCCCATGGTCGCCGCGATCTCGTCGAGGGACAGTTGCGACGCGGGCCCGGTGAGCTCGCCGTCGGTCGACGGTCGCTGCAAGGCCATCCGGATGTCTTGCTCGTGCATCCAGCAGTCGAAGACCCGGATTCGCATGAACCGTCCATAACTGTCCATGCCCGCCGGCGTCGGGGTCGGCGCGTTCCAGTCGTCGTCGGACATAGCCGGCAGGACCTCGCGGCGCTTGCTGGTCACCGCGCGGTAGCGCTCCAGGACGCTGGGGCCCGGATCCGCGCTCAGATGACGCACCCAGCACTCGTTCATCGCTCCGATGTCGTTGCGCACGTGCTCGAGGGACTTGACCTCGATGTCTGGTTGCGGTGCTTCGATGCCCTGAAGGAACGACTCGGTCCCGATGATGTGGGACACGACGGCGCGCACGCACCACCCCGGCAGCGGCGTCACCGCCTGCCAACCGCTCTCGGGCAAGCCTTCCAGCAGCGCGTCGATGGAGTCCCACACGGCGAAAAGGCCAAGCAACACGTTGGACTTGTCGACTGTGGTGATAGAACGAGTCGCCATGGTCGGATAGTAAGCCGATCAGCGCCCGATATAGAGGCCGACCCGGAAAAGAACCAAACCGCTGATCGCCAGGATGCCGCCGACGGGAACCATCGCCACCGGCCCGGGGAAGACGGTGACCCACGCTCCGGCTGCGACGGCCGCCACCGCATGAACGATGCGGACCGTGGCGTAGTACTGCTCCCGCAACACTGAAGCCAACACCTGGCGAGGGATGGCACGAAGCAACCAGCCGAAGGCCGCGATCAGTGCCGCCGTGACCAGCCCGGTAAGCACCCGCAGCACCCCGGTCGGTTATCCCTCGCTATACAACCCAGAGGTGAAGGCGACAAGAAAACCGAGAAGCGCCGCGGCGACAGTCACCCATCGCAGCACTCTGCGCAGCACCACGCCGATATTGCTGCGGGCGAGATCTCCTAGCGCCGGGTCACTGCCCGCGGCACCGAGGAAGCCGCGCAGGGCGTGTGCGAACTTCCGCGCGCGAGCCGGTTGACACCCATGTTGTTGAGCGCGTCCGCGTTGCCCGGTTCCGGCGTCAACGCCTGCTCGTACGACGCATTGGATTCCCGGATTCGGCCCAGGTCGTGCAGGATCGAGCCACGCAGGACCAGCGCGTCGGTGTTCGTGGGGCTCAGCCGCAGCGCCTCGTCCACTGAGCACAACGCCGACGAGTACTGGCGCGATTTTTGCAGCAGTCTCACATAAATGCGGTGTGAAGGCGGGCTCGATGATGCCGGCGACTTGACGAGTCGCCCCCCGATGCCGTCAACGAAGACGACTTCGAGCGCAACCGGCGCCGGCGGCGTCCCTCGCGGGTCAACGCCTCGCTGCAATGCCTCAGCGCCTCGGCGTAGCGCCCCTGATCGGCCAGCAGGCCAGCCAGATGCAAGCGCAACTCGATCACGTCGGGGCTGTGTACCATCGCACCGGACAACTCCCGAATAACCGGGTCGTCTTCACCCAACGTCATCTCCCCCGACGTGATTTGTGGCCGCCGGGATCATATTAAGGGGCCGCGCGGGTGTCAGCCCGCGGCGATCATCGCGACAGAACCCATTGCCATCGCCATGCCGATCCCTTGCCAGCGCGTCACCCGTTCCCGCAACACCGCCATCGCCAGCACGACGGTTGCCGCCGGATACAGGGAGATCATGATGCTGGCCAACGAGAGCAACCACGACTGCAGGGCTATCAGTTGGGTCACGAGCGCGCAGGTGTCCAGGAGCGCGATGGCCAGCGCAAGCCTCATCGATTTGCCGCGCGGGAGCCTCAGATTGCCCTTCGTGGCCGCGAGAGCAGTGATCACCAACGTGGCCGACAGGCGCGCGAACACCAGCGGCCAGAGCTTGCACTCATGGGGCGCCTGGTGCAGGAACACCAGGTCCAGCCCGAACGCGGATCCCGCCAAGACCGAGCCAGGCCACCTTGGGGGTGAACCGATAGGGGTTCGCCCCGTCGGCCGTCCCTTCCCCGGCTTCGCGGCTGACCAGCATCACCGCAACGATTGCCAGCACGACGCCCATCGAGGCCGCTTGGCCCGGTCGCTCCCCCAGTGCGATGCCGACCGCCACGGGTACGGCGGCGTTGAGCACGCCCGCCAACGGCGCTACCACAGAGATCGGGCCGGAGCCCAGCGCCGCGTAGAACGCCCACATGCCGAACGCCTGGCCGATGCCGTACATGCAGCCCCAAAAGACCGCACCCGCGTGAATCGGTCCGCCGGCGAACAGGGCCAGCACACCCAGCAACACCGCCTCGACCGGGTACGCCGCCAGCATCACGCGCAGCGCGGCTATCCGCCGCGCTGCCACGCCGCCCACAAAATCGCTGAGGCCGTACGAAACGGCAGACAGCTGCGCGTAAGCGGCTCCGATCAGTTCATACCTTTCGCTCGGCGGCCCAGCTCCCGAACAACTTCACGCTGGGCGTCGCGGCGTGCCATGTCCTGGCGTTTGTCATAGGCTCGCTTGCCTCGTGCCAGCGCGAGCTCAACTTTGACCTTGCCCTCCGAGAAATACAGAGACAACGGCACCAAGGCGAGGTTACCATCTTGGATCTTGCCGATCAGAGTGTCGATCTGTCTGCGGTGTAACAACAACTTTCGATTGCGACGAGGATCATGGTTTGTCCAGCTGCCATGCTGATACTCGGGAATGTGCAAGTTGCGCAACCAAATTTCGCCATCGTCGACGGTGGCGAAGGCATCGACCAACGACGCGTGACCCTCCCGCAGGCTCTTGACCTCGGTGCCAAGCAACGCCACGCCGGCCTCGTACTGCTCCAAGATCGAATAGTTATGGCGCGCTTTGCGATTGCTGGCGATGATCTGTTTGCCCCCGCGAGCCTTCGCTCGAGATGTGTTGTTGGCCACAGCTACCGCCGCACGTATATGCGCACTGTTGCATAGGCCGTGAGCGCTGCCATCGCCGCGCCGAGCAGCAGCAGAATCGGCGAGATGTAAAGGATGTCGGCATAGTCCACCCGCGCTATCAAATTCGCTTGGTAGAACTGGTTCAGAGCGCTGTCCAGGAAGAATGCCCGCACCGCGACCAAGCCGATGATGGCGATCACGACGCCAATCGTCGCCGCCAGCATCGCCTCCACCAGGAACGGCAGCTGCGTGTACCAGCGGCTGGCACCGACAAGTCGCATGATGCCAATCTCCGTGCGGCGCGTGTAGGCCGCGACTTGGACCATGTTGGCAATCAGCAAGATTGCCCCGATGGCCTGGACCATAGCGACGGCGAACGCGACATTGCTCAGGCCGTCCAGCACAGCGAACAGGCGGTCGATCAAATCCTTTTGATTGAGCACGGAAAGCACTCCGGGCTGGCCCTGCATCGCAGCGTCAAATTCCTTGTGCTGCTCGGGGTTTGCCAGCTTCACGATGAACGACGCAGGGAAGGAATCCTTTCCGGCAACGTCCTTGTACTGCGGGAACTTACGGATCGCGTCGTCGTAGGCATCCTGACGGTTGAGGAAACGCACCGATTTGACGTCTTCTCGCCCTTCGATCTTCGACCGCAGTGCTTTGCACGGGTTGGCGCTGCAGGCCGGATCGTTGGCGGAGACGTCATCGGTGAGGAAGACCTGCGTCTCGACGCGGTCGAGGTAGATGGCCCGCGAGTTGTCGGCCAACCGGACCACCAGCAGACCGCCGCCGAACAGACCGATCGAGATCGCGGTCGTCAGGATCATCGCGACGGTCATGGTGACATTGCGACGCAGACCGGTCAGGACCTCGTTGAGCAGGAAACCGAAGCGCACTTAGCGGTCCATTCCGTAAACGCCACGCTGTTCGTCCCGAACCAGCCTGCCCAAAGAGAGTTCGACCACCCGCTGGCGCATCGAGTCGACGATGTGGTGGTCATGGGTGGCCATCAGCACCGTCGTCCCGGTGCGGTTGATCCGCTCCAACAGGTCCATGATGTCCTTACTGGTGTCCGGATCAAGGTTGCCGGTGGGCTCGTCGGCCAGCAGCACCAGCGGCCGGTTGACGAACGCCCGGGCGATCGCGACCCGCTGCTGCTCGCCACCGGACAGCTCGTGCGGCAGCCGGTTGGCCTTACCGGACAGGCCGACCGTCTCGAGCACGTCGGGCACCACCCGGTTGATCGCGTCTCGCCGTTTGCCGATGACTTCCAGCGCGAAAGCGACGTTCTCGAACACGGTCTTTTGCTGCAGCAGCCGAAAATCCTGGAAGACGCAGCCGATCACCTGACGCAACTTCGGTACCTGGCGACCAGGCAATTTGTTGACGTGGAACTTCGAGAGCCGAATGTCTCCCGCTGTCGGCGTGTCCTCCCCCAACAGCAGCCGCATGAACGTCGATTTGCCCGAGCCCGACGGGCCGATCAGGAAAACGAATTCACCCTTGTCGATTTTGACGTTGACGTCGTCCAACGCCGGACGCGCCGACGCTTTGTACTTCTTGCTGACATGGTCCAGGGTGATCATCACGGCACGCCAGTTTAGCCGTGAATTTCGCTGGCACGCGACGATCAACTCGCCGGTGGTACCGGCGTGGGCACCGGGCCCGGTCCCGGCTGCGGTGAAGGAGTCGGGGTTGTGCTGGGGGTGCAGAAGGGCGGGATGCACGGCAGCGTCGGCAGGACGAACGGCGGCGGTGTGGTCGTGGTCACGGGCGGGGGCGGCGTTGTGGTCGTGGGCGTCGGTGTGGGTGTGGGCGTGTCCGCGGGCGGCTGCTGTACGCGGGTACGCGGCACCCAGGTGTAGTTCGGGTCGGGCACGAACCCCGGTGGCACCACCTGTGTGGCCGGGGGCCCGTCGTGGGCCGGCGGCTGCGGCTTGTAGGTGTCATAAGTCCACCAAACCGCCAGGAACAGCACGATCAAGACCAGGGTGGAGATGCGGATCCGGCCGCCGAACACGTGGCGCGGCCAGCTCCGATCCGCGTCGTCGTCGCTGCGCTTCTCGAGGGGGTTCAGGGTGAACTTCACCGCTGACGCACCGAACCCGGGGTTGCTTCATGCGCCTCTTCATTCGCCTCTTCGGCGGCCTGGGTAGCGGGCACGGCGGGATCGTCAACGACGGCGATCGTCGGGTCGGCCGTGGTGAAGATGCCGGCGCGCTCGAGTCCCCGGATCACGATCACACGCAACTGCCGGCCCGCCTCGAACTGCTTGCCGGGCAGCGTGCGGGCCACCACACGCAGGGTGACGGTGTCGACTTCGATGCTTTCGATCCCCATCACCGTGGGCGCGTCGAGAAGCAACTCCCCCAGCACCGGATCGTCGAGCGCGTGTTCGCACTCCTGGTGCAGCACCTCGTTGACGCGGTTGAGGTCAGCGCTGGTCGACACCGGGATGTCCACCACCGCGCGTGCCCAGTCCTTGGACAAGTTGATCGTCTTGACGATCTGACCGTTGGGGATCGTGAACAACTCGCCCTCCGAGGAACGCAGCCTGGTCACCCGCAACGTCACGTCCTCGACGGTGCCGCGCGCCTCGGCAGCGATCCCCGAAACGGTCAACGAGACCAGGTCGCCGAAGCCGTACTGCTTCTCGACGATGATGAAAAACCCCGAGAGCAGGTCCTTGACCAGTTGCTGAGCACCGAAGCCGAGCGCCGCACCCAGCACAGTGGCCGGCGCGATCAGCCCACCCACCGAGAACTGCAGGACACCGCCGATCTCAACGATCACCCAGATGGCGATGATGACGATCGACACCCACTGGATCACCGACGCCACGGCCTGCCGGTGCTTGGTCGCCTCCGACCGAACCAAGGCGTCGCTTTCGGCGAAACCTTCGTCGAGCTGCCGGGTCACCTGCTGGGCCACCCAGGTGACGAACCGAACCGCCAGCACCGCCGCGATCAGCAGCATGACGATCCGCAGGCCCCGGGTGATGACCCATTCACCTATTTCGCCGCGCCAGAAATCATGCCAGCGCTGCGCCATCGAGATTGCAAGAAGAGTTGTGTTAGTCGTCATCTTTTCGGTTGCGCCACCGGATCCCCGCTTCCAGGAACCCGTCGATGTCTCCGTCCAGGACGGCGGCGGGATTGCCCACCTCGTACTCGGTTCGCAGATCTTTGACCATCTGATACGGGTGTAGTACGTAGGAGCGCATCTGGTTGCCCCACGAGCTGCCGCCTTCGCCTTTCAAGGCGTCCAGCTCAGCGCGTTCTTCTAAACGCTTGCGCTCCAACAACTTTGCTTGGAGCACCCGCATTGCCGAAACTTTGTTCTGCAATTGCGACTTCTCGTTCTGACAAGTCACGACGATACCCGTTGGGATGTGGGTTAAACGAACCGCTGAGTCGGTGGTGTTCACCGACTGACCGCCCGGCCCGCTGGAACGGTAGACGTCCACGCGCACATCGCCTTCCGGGATGTCGATGTGATCGGTGGTCTCCACCACCGGAAGCACCTCGACTTCGGCAAACGACGTCTGGCGCCGGCTCTGGTTGTCGAACGGGCTGATCCGCACCAACCGATGGGTTCCCTGTTCGACCGACAGCGTGCCGTAGGCAAACGGTGCGTGTATGGCGAAGGTGGCGCTTTTGATCCCGGCTTCTTCTGCATAGGAGGTGTCGAACACCTCGACGCCGTACTTGTGCTGCTCGGCCCATCGGATGTACATCCGCATCAGCATCTCGGCCCAGTCGGCGGCGTCCACTCCGCCGGCACCGGAACGGATGGTGACCAGCGCCTCGCGCGCGTCGTACTCGCCCGCCAGCAGGGTGCGCACCTCGGCGGCTTCGATGTCGGCGCGCAGCGCCTTGAGCTCGGCGTCGGCCTCCGCATGCGCTTCAATTCCGCTGGCAGCGCCTTCGCCCTCCTCGGCCGCAAGCTCATAGAGCACCGGCAGGTCGGTGAGGCGCTGGCGCAACTCCTCGATCCGGCGCAGCTCGCCCTGGGTGTGGGATAGCTCACTGGTCACCCGTTGCGCGTTGGCCTGGTCGGCCCACAGTTGCGGGTCGGACGCCTCATGCTCCAGCTTCTCGATGCGGCTGCGCAGACCGTCGACGTCGAGCACCCGCTCCACCGTGGTCAGGGTGGAGTCAAGGGCGGCGATGTCGGCTTGACGGTCAGGTTCCACAGGCGACCACGTTACCGGCACCAACGTTTAGCATCAGAAGACCATCAGTGCACCCCGCGACTGCGACGCCCAGCCCGTACTCAGCCCCCTCGCGCCGCAGCCGGGCACGAAACAGAAGGCTGGAGTATGCGTCCGTACCATGTCGCCATCGTCGGCTCCGGGCCGTCGGGATACTTTGCCGCGGCATCTCTGCTCAATGCGGCCGAGATCGAAGTGGCCGTCGACGTGCTGGAAATGCTGCCGACACCGTGGGGCCTGGTCCGCTCCGGCGTCGCTCCCGATCACCCCAAGATCAAGTCGATCAGCAAACAATTCGAGAAGACCGCCGAGCACCCCCGTTTCCGCTTCTTCGGCAACGTGGTCGTCGGCGAACACGTCGAGCCCCGCGAACTCGCCGAGCGCTACGACGCCGTGATTTACGCGGTCGGGGCGCAGTCCGACCGCGCGCTGAACATCCCCGGTGAGGAACTGTCGGGCAGCGTGGCCGCGGTCGATTTCGTGGGCTGGTACAACGCGCATCCCAACTTCGAGCAGATGGCGCCTGATCTGTCGGGCGCCCGGGCCGTTGTGATCGGCAACGGGAACGTCGCGCTCGACGTCGCGCGCATCCTGATCACCGACCCCGGCGCGCTCGCGGCCACCGATATCGCCGATCACGCGTTGGAATCGCTGCTCCCCCGCGGGGTGGAGGAAGTGGTGATCCTCGGCCGGCGCGGGCCGCTGCAGACCGCGTTCACCACGCTCGAGCTGCGCGAGCTGGCCGACCTCGAGCGGGTCGACGTGATCGTCGATCCCGCCCAACTTGAGGGCATCACGGACGAGGACGCCGCCGCGGTGGGCAAGGTGTGCAAGCAGAACATCAAGGTGCTGCGCGACTATGCGGGCCGCGAACCCCGCCCCGGACATCGCCGCATGGTGTTCCGGTTCCTGACATCGCCGATCGAGATCAAGGGCGACGGCAAGGTGGAAGCAATCGTGCTCGGTCGCAACGAACTGGTCACCGACGACAGCGGGCGGGTGACGGCCCGAGACACCGGCGAACGCGAAGAACTGCCGGTTCAGCTGGTCGTGCGGTCGGTCGGTTACCGCGGCTTGCCCACTCCCGGGCTGCCGTTCGACGACAAGAGCGCGACCATTCCGAACACCGGGGGCCGGGTGCAGGGCAGCCGCAACGAGTACGTCGTCGGCTGGATCAAGCGCGGTCCGACCGGGGTGATCGGGACCAACAAGAAGGACTCACAGGACACCGTCGACACGCTGCTGGCAGATCTGGCCGCTTCTAAAGAACTCGGAGGAATCGCGGAATTACCCGAAGATCATGCCGATCAGTTGGCCGACTGGCTGGCTTTGCGCCAGCCCAAGCTGGTCACCTCGGCTCACTGGGAGCTGATCGACCGCTTCGAACGCGAGGCCGGTGAGCCGCACGGGCGGCCTCGCGTCAAGCTGCCGAGCCTGGCGAAGTTGCTGCATATAAGCCACGGCTGATCACGGGTCGACCAGCACCCCGGGATTGAGAATGCCCGCCGGGTCCAGCGCGGACTTGGCCGCGCGGAAGGCCGCCGCGAACGGGTCTGGGCGCTGCCGGTCATACCAGGGACGGTGGTCGCGACCGACCGCATGGTGATGGGTGATGGTGCCGCCGGTCGTGCTGATCGCCTCGGACACAGCGGCTTTGATGTCGTCCCACTGCGCGTCGAGCGAGCCCCAGCGTCCGCTCGCGTAGATGCCGTAGTACGGGGCCGGGCCGTCGGGGTAGACGTGGGTGAACCGGCAGGTCATCACGCCGGCCCCGCAGACCCGCTCGATCGCCGTGCGCGCGGCCTCGGTCACCGCCGTGTGCAGTTCGTCGAATCCATCCCAGGGACAAGCGGTTTCGAACGTCTCAGCGATGACGCCGCGGCGCGCGAGGGCGTCGCGCTGATAGGGCATGCGCAGGAAAGCCGAGCGCCAATTCTGCGACGCATCGTTGGTTTCCGTTGAGTCGCTTCCGGTTTCGCGGCTACGGCGGGCGGTCACGGTACCTCCGTGTTCGGCGGCGATCTCGACGGCCCGGTCCAGCCACGGATCTATCGGATGGTCCGCCGATTCGAAGGCAAGTACCAGTAGCCCGCCGCTGACCGCGGTGCTGGCATTCAGGAACGCCTCGGCCGGGTCCAGCAACCGGCAATTCGCCGGGTAGAGCCCGGACTGCGCGATCGCCCGCGTCGCCCCAACCGCGACCGCCCAGTCGTCGAACGCCACCGAAGCCGTGACCTGCCATCGCGGGCGGTTTTGCAACCGCATCCACGCCTCGGTGATGATGCCGAGCGTACCCTCGGAGCCGACGAACAGCCGGTCCGGGGACGGGCCGGCACCGGATCCCGGTAATCGGCGCGACTCGCTGACCCCGGACGGGGTGACAACCCGCAAGGATTCGGTCAGGTCGTCGATGTGGGTGTAGAGGGTGGCGAAGTGACCACCGGCGCGGGTGGCCAGCCAGCCGCCGAGGCTGGAGAAGGCGAAGGATTGCGGGAAGTGCCGCAACGTCAGATCGTGTGGGCGCAACTGTTGCTCGATCCACGGCCCGAGCGCCCCGGCCTGAATCCGCGCGGCCCGGCTTACCCGGTCGATTTCCAGGACCGAGCTCATCACGGAGACGTCCACGGTGACCGCCGGCCCGTCGAACCGCGGCTCGACACCGCCGACCACCGAGCTGCCGCCACCGTAGGGAATCACGGGAATCCCCTCACGCGTGCACCAGTCGAGCACGTCGACCACGTCCTGTTCGCGGCGCGGCCGGACGATCAGGTCCGGGACGCGGTCGAGGTCGCCCTTCAGGTTGCGCACGACGTCGCGAAACGCCTTGCCGCGCGCGTGGCCGGCTCGGTCAGTGGGGTCGGTCGAACACAGCGTGGCTAGCGACGGCGGCGGGGTGATCCGCGGCGCCGCCAACCCGAGCTCGTCGGGGTTCGGTGGACGGTGGTCGGTCAAGTCATGGCCGGGCAATAACGCGGCGACCCGTGCCTGAAGGGCCCGCGTCTCCTGCTCGGACAGGGCATCCTCGACGGCACCCCAGCCCCACCACGAACGCATTTGAAGGCGTTAGCGTTTCAGGACGACGGCGGCTCCGCCGAGGAGCACCAGCACCACGGCCGCAGCGATAGCCCAGCCGACGCCGGCGAGCCACCAGATGACACCCAACAGGATGAGCGCCGGCGACACCGCAAAGAGCGCTATCCCGGGGTTCTGCTTGATCACCGCGAGCGCACTCTTCGCCCGGATCGGATCGATTTCCTTGCCTGCCATGTCATCAGCATGCCAGCTGACAACGTCAAAGCAAGCCCTTCTCCCCCCGGGCAACTGCAACAGAGGATTGATGTTGGCGCGGTAACGCTTCCCGCCCCACCGAAGAAAAAGTGACACAAGGGGTTTGGTTGAGGGGACGAAGGGCCCTACCGAGCCCGCGCCGAGCCCCGTTAGCTTGATTATCGTGCAGATAAACGTCCTGAAGAAGGCGGTCCTGCTAGCGTGCCGGGCACCGTCGGTGCATAACAGTCAGCCCTGGCGCTGGGTCGCAGAGGTCAACCCCGAAAAAAGCACTCTGCACCTGTTTGTCGATCGCCGCCGAACGGTGCCGGCCACAGACCATTCGGGCCGCGAAGCGATCCTCAGTTGTGGTGCTGTGCTCGACCACCTTCGCATCGCGATGACGGCGGCGCAGTATCAAACGAGTATTTCGCGGTTTCCCAACCCGAACGATCCCAGCCACCTCGCCACCGTCGAATTCAGCCCCATCGATCACGTCACCGAAGCACAGCGAGACCGTGTCCGGGCGATGCTGCAGCGCCGCACCGATCGCCTTCCATTCGGCGCTCCCGCGGACTGGCAGTGGTTCGAGCCCGTCCTGCGCAGCAGGTTCGACGAAGACGTTGCGATGCTTGACGTCTTATCGGATGATCAACGGCCTTGCCTTGTGGAGGCGTCGCAGCTCTCCGAGGCATTTCGCCGTGACGACCCGTCATATCACGTCGAACTCCAATGGTGGACTTCGTCATTCGCGCTGACCCAAGGTGTGCCGCCGAGTGCCCTGCTATCAGTTGCTGAACGCCACCGAGTCGATATCGCCCGGGAGTTCCCGATCAGGAGCCGCCAGGATCGACGACCCGAGATGGATGCGGACTGCTCGAAGATCCTTGTGCTGTCAACTCCTGACGACACGCGGGTCGACGTGTTGAGGTGCGGCGAGGTGCTGTCGACCGTCCTCGTCGAGTGCACCGTGGCGGGTATGGCGACGTGCACGTTGACCCATCTCATCGAATCCGCGGAGAGCCGCGACATCGTCGGCGGTCTGATCGGCCGGCGGGGCGAGCCACAAGTCTTGATCCGCGTCGGCACAGCACCGCCAATGGAAAGCCCTCCCGCGCCCACGCCAAGGCGGCCGCTGGATAACGTCTTACAGATCCGTCACATGCCCGAGAAAGGTTGATTTCCGTGGCTGATGAGCCAGTTATCGTTTTATCCGAAGACGAGAGTTGGAGTCGACTGGAGAGCGCCTCGCTGGGCCGATTGGTTACCAGTATTGGCGGTGAGCCCGAGATCTTCCCGGTCAACTTTGTCGTGCAAGACCGCACTGTGCTGTTTCGAACAGGCGAGGGAACCAAATTGTTCATAGCCGTGACAAACGGCAAAGTGGCTTTCGAGGCCGACGACCACAACGTCGCCGAAGGCTGGAGTGTGATTGTGAAGGGTCATGCCCAAGTGCTGAATACCGACGACGAGATCCAGAAAGCCGAACGTGCCGAATTATTTCCATGGACAGCGACGCAGAAAGATCACTACATACGGGTGATCCCATCCGAAATCACCGGCCGCCACTTCAGTTTCGGCCCGGAGCCGGACAGCTACTTGCCCTTTGGCTGACCGGCGAGTCAATGCGGCCCGCCTAGCTGGTTGGCTCAGACGGCGCGAACGTCCAGTTGTCCGGATTCTTCGGCGAATACACCACCGGCATCAGTTGGCCCACGGTCGGCCATTGGTCGACGTTGACCGCCATCCGCTGATACACCGCGTGCTCATTGACGGTGGGCCCATTAATGACACCGGCGATGGTGACGAATTGCTCACCGCCGGCGTCCGGTCGCGGGCTGACCCCGGTCACCAGCAGCGTCCCGCTGGCCAGGTCGCCGCGCGGGCCGCGATGGATGAACCGCTGGGCGAGCAGCACCCCCAGAACCGCCAGCAACAGGAACAGCACACCAAATTCCCACACCCAGCCATGGTAGGACTGCTGATTGACGTCCTCCACCGGATTAAGCCGGTGGATTCCAACCCCGTCTCACCTAGGCGGCAGGAGAGCAAGGTTGAGGTTCACGGTTCGCAGACCGGCTAGCGCCGAGGTCTCCCCGTGCTGTCGCCGCCCGTCCGGCGGCGATGTTGCGTGCGGCGTTGACATCGGCGTTGCACGGCCCGGCACTGCAGGCGACGCACTGGAAAACCGCTTGGCTCTTGCGGTTTTCGGGCGCGATGTGCCCGCAGTAAGAGCATCGTTGCGACGTATACGCCGCCGGGACGAATTCCAGCCGTCCCGAGGCCTTGTGCTGCAGCCGGGCCACCAGCAGTCCCCACCCTTGGCGGCTGATCTGGCGGTTGAGGCCCCGTTTCTGCGCGACCCGGGTGCCCGGGTGTTCACGTGTCCCACGCGCCGAGCGGGTCATCGCACGCACCTTCAAGTCCTCGACGCGGATGGTGTCGAAGCGGCGCGCCACCTCGGTGGTGGTCTTTTCCACCCAGTCACGGCGGCGATCTGTCTCACGGGCACGCAACTTCGCAATGGCCAGCCTGGTTCGTGCACGCCGAGCAGATCCGCGCTGCGCCCAAGCCAAACGCTGCTGCAAGCGGCGCAGCCGCTGGGTTTCGCCGGCGCGAAGACCAGGAACATACATCAACTCCCCGCTGGACAGCGCCACCGAGACCGCCACGCCGCGATCAACACCCACCACGCTGCCATCACCGGGGCCCGCGATGGGGTCGGGGATGGCGGCAAAAGCGATGTGCCAGCGCCCAGAGCGATAAAGAGTCACTCGGTAGGACTTCACGGTGTCGGCGATGGCGCGGGTCCAGGGGAAGCGCACCCATCCGACCTTGGGTATCCAGACCTGCCCGTAGCGGCGGTTCAGCCGTTGGATGTGGCGCGGTTTGACTCCGACCTGCCGGAATCCTTCATGCCTGCCGGCCTTGCGCCACGTCGGGCGACGGTGGCTGCCGTGGAAAAAGTCGCGCAGCGCTTGGGCGAAGTCCCGCAACGCTTGCTGCTGCACGGTCTGCGGCCCTGCTGCCAGCCAGGCGTATTCGGCTCGGGCCGCGGTCAGCTGGGCAGATTGCTCGTTGTACCCAGGCGCGTGGCGACCCGGCTGCCAGTGCCGCTGCTGCTCCACGGCAAGATTCCACACAAACCGAGCATGACGACAGTGCTCGACCAACACCGCCGCCTGCTCAACACTGGGAAGCAACCGAAACCTGCCCACACTAACAACCTAGGCAGCACCACCGACAACCAGACGAAAGGAAGGAAGCGGCACTTCCTCCCCGGCTAAAGCCAGGGGCTTCCACGCCGCAAATCTGAATGAGTCACGACGATCTGATGCTGGCGCTGACGCTGGCCGACCGCGCAGACGCGCTGACTCGCACCCGGTTCGGCGCGCTCGACCTGAGGATCGACACCAAACCGGATCTGACCCCGGTAACCGACGCCGATCGGGCGGTCGAAGCCGACGCGCGTCAGGTGCTCGGGCGTGAGCGGCCGGACGACAGCATCCTAGGTGAAGAGTTCGGCGGCACAACCACTTTCAGCGGTCGGCAGTGGATCATCGACCCGATCGACGGCACCAAGAATTTCGTGCGCGGGGTTCCCGTGTGGGCCAGCTTGATCGCGCTGCTCGAAGACGGGGTCCCGTCGGTCGGTGTGGTGAGCGCGCCGGCGCTGCAACGCCGATGGTGGGCGGCGCGAGGTCAGGGCGCGTTCGCGGCGGTCGACGGCGGTCAGGGACGCCGGCTGTCGGTGTCCGCCGTGGCCGAGCTGGGTTCGGCCAGCCTGTCGTTCTCGAGCTTGTCGGGGTGGGCGCAGCGCGGCTCGCGCGAGCGCTTCATCGCGCTGACCGATGCCGCGTGGCGGGTGCGCGCCTACGGCGACTTTCTGTCCTATTGCCTGGTGGCCGAGGGGGCCGTCGACATCGCCGCCGAACCGGAAGTGTCGGTGTGGGACCTGGCGGCGCTGGACATCCTGGTGCGCGAGGCCGGCGGACAGTTCACCAGCCTGGACGGCGCGCCCGGCCCGCACGGCGGCAGCGCCGTCGCAACCAACGGCCTACTTCATCAAGACGTGCTGAGCAGGCTGGACGCCGGATCGGTGTGACATAACTAACAGGACAGACTCAACCTATCTTACTCCGGAGTAAGATAGGCGTCATCCGCATCGCCCCAACGACCGAGGCCGCCGACATGACCGATACCGTCACCAGTTCGAAGCATCCATCCCGCCGCCGCAAGCGGCGCGGTCGCGAGACCGGCGTCGGGATGCAGCCGCACAAACGGACCGGGATCGACATCGCGCTGGCGGTGCTGGCGCCGATCGTCGGCCAGGACTTCCTGGACAGATACCATCTGCGCGATCCGCTCAACCGGACCCTGCGCTACGGCACGAAGACGATATTCTCCACTGCCGCCGCCACCGGCCGTCAATACAAGCGGGTGCAGAGCCTCCGCGGCGGACCGACCCGGCTGAAGTCCAGCGGTAAGGACTACTTCGACCTGACGCCCGATGACGACCAGAAGCTGATCATCGAGACCCTCGACGAATTCGCCAAGGAGGTCTTGCGGCCCGCGGCGCACGACGCCGACGAGGCGGCGACCTACCCGCAGGATCTGATCGCCAAGGCCGCCGAGTTGGGTATCACCGCGATCAACATCCCCGAGGATTTCGACGGTATCGCCGCGCACCGCTCCAGCGTGACCAACGTGCTGGTGGCCGAGGCGCTGGCCTACGGCGACATGGGTCTGGCGCTGCCGATTCTGGCCCCCGGCGGCGTCGCCTCCGCGCTGACACACTGGGGCAGCGCCGACCAGCAGGCCACGTACCTGAACGAGTTCGCCGGCGAGAATGTCCCGCAGGCCTGCGTCGCCATCGCCGAACCGCACCCGCTGTTCGACCCCACCCGCCTGGCGACCACCGCGACACGCACCCCCAGCGGATACCGGCTCGACGGGGTCAAGTCCTTGGTGCCGGCCGCGATCGACGCCGAACTGTTCATCGTCGGCGCGCAACTGAACGGCAAGCCGGCGCTGTTCATCGTCGAGTCGTCCGCGAAAGGCCTGACCGTCAAGGCGGACCCGAGCATGGGGATTCGCGCCGCGGCCCTGGGCCAGGTGGAGCTGTCCGGGGTGACGGTGCCGCTGCATGCCCGGCTGGGCGAGGACGAGGCCACCGACGCCGACTATTCCGAGGCGATCGCGTTGTCCCGGCTGGGCTGGGCGGCGCTGGCCGTAGGCACCTCGCACGCGGTGCTCGACTACGTCGTCCCGTACGTGAAAGAGCGTCAGGCATTCGGCGAGCCGATCGCCCGCCGTCAGGCCGTGGCGTTCATGTGCGCCAACATCGCCATCGAGTTGGACGGGTTGCGGCTGATCACCTGGCGCGGCGCTGCGCGCGCCGAACAAGGCCTCGCGTTCACCCGCGAAGCCGCACTGGCCAAGCGCCTCGGCACCGACAAGGGCATGCAAATCGGTTTGGACGGCGTGCAATTGCTCGGCGGCCACGGCTACACCAAAGAACACCCGGTCGAACGCTGGTACCGCGACCTGCGGGCCATCGGCGTCGCCGAGGGCGTGGTTCTTATCTGAATCCTGACCTGATACGAGCTGAAAGATCAATCATGGCAATCAATCTGGAGCTACCGCGCAAGCTGCAAGCGGTGATCGTCAAGACCCATCAGGGCGCCGCGGAGTTCATGCGGCCAATCGCACGCAAATACGACCTGAAGGAACACGCCTACCCGGTCGAACTCGACACCCTGATCAATCTGTTCGAGGGGGCCGCCGAGTCATTGCCCTTCGCCGGAGCCGACGCGTTGCGCGACGAGGGTGAACGCAAGGAAAAGAACGAGAACGGCGCCAATATGGCCGCGCTCGTGCAGACGATCGAGGCGTGCTGGGGTGACGTCGCGATGATGCTGTCCGTCCCGTACCAGGGGCTGGGCAACGCGGCCCTCTCCGCGGTCGCCACCGATGAACAGCTGGAACGCTTGGGCAAGGTGTGGGCCGCGATGGCCATCACCGAGCCGGGATTCGGCTCGGACTCGGCGGCGGTGTCGACCACGGCCAAGCTGGACGGCGACGAGTACGTGATCAACGGCGAGAAGATCTTCGTCACCGCCGGATCGCGCGCCACCCACATCGTGGTGTGGGCCACGCTGGACAAATCGGTGGGCCGGCCAGCGATCAAGTCGTTCATCGTGCCGCGCGAGCACCCCGGAGTCACCGTCGAACGCCTCGAGAAGAAGCTCGGCATCAAGGGTTCCGATACCGCCGTGATCCGCTTCGACAACGCCCGCATTCCAAAGGAAAACCTGCTGGGCAATCCCGAAATCGAAGTCGGCAAGGGCTTTTCCGGGGTGATGGAGACCTTCGACAACACCCGGCCGATCGTGGCCGGCATGGCCATCGGGATCGGGCGCGCCGCCCTGGAGGAAATCCGCAAGATCCTCACCGACGCCGGCGTGGAAATCTCATACGACAAACCGTCGCACGCCCAAAGCGCCGCTGCCGCAGAGTTTTTGCGGATGGAGGCCGATTGGGAGGCCAGCTATCTGCTGACGGTGCGTGCGGCATGGCAGGCCGACAACAACATCCCCAACTCCAAAGAAGCGTCGATGAGCAAGGCCAAGGCCGGCCGGATGGCCAGCGACGTCACCCTCAAGGCGGTCGAAATGGCAGGCACCACAGGCTATTCCGAGCAGTCGATGCTGGAGAAGTGGGGACGCGACTCCAAGATCCTGGACATTTTCGAGGGCACTCAGCAGATTCAGCAGCTGGTGGTCGCGCGTCGATTGCTGGGCCTGTCGTCGGCCGAGCTCAAGTAGCGATCTCGGCCGGCGGGTCGACCTCGTCATCGGGGACAACCAAGTCGAGCTGCCACCACTGAACGTCGTGCCACGCCCCGAGCTTCCATCCGACCCGCTGATAGCGGCCCACCGGCCGGAAGCCGAGGGCCTCGTGGAACGTATTGCTGGCCTCGTTGGGTTGGGCGATGCCGGCGAACGCCCGCCGGAAGCCGCGTGTGGCAAGCCAGCTCAGCAATTCGGCGTACAGCATCCGTCCACCGCCCAGGCGCAGGCGGTCCCGCGCCATGTAGATGCTCGTCTCCACCGACCACTGATACGCGGCCCGCGAATTGAATTGGTGCGCATAGGCGTAACCGGCGACATCTCCGTCGACCTCGAGCACCAGCCATTCGTGCGTCACCCCGGCGGCGGCAATACGGGCCGCCATCTCCTGCACCGTCGGCGGTTCGGTCTCAAAGGTGATCACGGTATCCAGCACATACGGGCGATAGATCTCGGCGCACGCGGCGGCATCGGCACCGATCGCGGAACGGACCCGTGGTGACATTACGCAGCGACGGCGTTCAGCCGTTCGCGGGTCTCGTCGTCGAGCTCGACGGTGCTCGCGGCCAGGTTCTCCTCCAGGTGTGATACCGACGAGGTCCCCGGAATCAGCAGGACGTTGGGTGCCACGCTCAACGTCCAGGCCAACGCGACCTGCGCCGGCGTGCGCCCGAGTCGTTCAGCGGCGCTTCGCACCAACTCGTGGCCGAGCACCGGATTATTGGGTCCGGTAAACGCCGCTCCCAGTGGAAAGAACGGTACGAAGGCGATGCCGCGCGCCGTGCATTCGTCCAGTACGGGCACCGACGCGCGGTGCACCAGGTTGAAAGCGTTTTGCACACAGACGATCTCGGTGCGCTCCAAGGCGTGCAGCAGGTGCTCACGGGTGATTTCGCTGAGCCCGATCCCGCCGATCAACCCTTCGTCGCGGGCTGCGATCATGACCGAAAGCTGGTCTTCGAACAGCTGATCCGGCGCTTCGCTCTCGAATAACCGCAAGTTGACCGCGGCAAGTTGGTCAACGCCGAGGGTGCGCAAATTGGCTTCGATGTCTCGGCGCAAGTCTGCGGGATCGGACAGCGGTAGCCAGGCGCCGGCTTCATCGCGCCGACCGCCCACCTTGCTGACCAGCGCCAGGTTCTCCGGGTACGGATGCAGCGCCTCCCGGATGAGCTCGTTGGCGACGTCGGGACCGTAGAACTGGGCGGTGTCGATGTGGTCGACGGCGAGTTCGACAGCCCGCCGCAGGACGGCCACCGCCTCGTCGTGATCGCGCGGGGGGCCCGAGCACGCCGGGCCCGGGCAGTTGCATCGCGCCGAAGCCGACGCGGGACACCGAAAAGCGGCCGAGTGGAAATGAATCCATGGGGTGAGATTAGCGTCGAACCATGGAGCTGTGGGCACGGCTGGGCGATTCGTCGCGGCCGCGCCGCCTGGCCGACATCACCAGCGACGTCGACGTCAAAGCCGTCATCGGCGTGCTCGACCAGCTGCGCACCGGGGCATTCTCGGGCCGCGCGGTAGTGCGGGTGGCGGGCGGGTTCTGAACCGACCAGTAGGCTTTCAAAGGCTATTGAATCGCTGGTCGATGACGACGGAGGTGGCATGCGCGCGGCACAGTTGACTCGCCTTGACGGACCGGATGGGATCGAGATCGTCGAGGTGGACGAGCCCTCGGGCGACGGGGTGGTCGTCGACGTGCACGCCGCGGGAGCGGCATTCCCGGACGCGTTGCTCACCCGCGGCCTCTACCAGTACCGGCCGGACCCGCCCTTCATCCTGGGAGCCGAGATCGCAGGGGTGGTGCGATCCGCACCGGACGATGCCGCCGTGCGGCCCGGCGACAGAGTCGTCGGCCTGACAATGCTCACCGGCGGCATGGCCGAGGTCGCGGTGTTGGCGCCCGACCGAGTGTTCAAGCTGCCGGACAATGTGAGCTTCGAGGCTGGCGCCGGCCTGCTGTTCAACGACCTGACCATGTACTTCGCGTTGAGTGTCCGTGGCCGGCTACAGCAGGGCGAGACCGTGCTGGTGCATGGCGCGGCCGGCGGAATCGGGACCTCGACGCTGCGGCTGGCGCCGGTGCTCGGGGCGTCGCGCACCATCGCGGTGGTCAGCACCGAGGAGAAGGTCCAGATCGCCACGGCGGCCGGCGCGACCGATGTGGTGCTGGCGGAGGGATTCAAGGACGCGGTGAAGGAGTTGACCGACGGCCGGGGCGTCGACATGGTCGTCGACCCGGTCGGGGGCGATCGGTTCACCGACTCGCTGCGCTCGCTCGCGCCGGGCGGACGGCTGCTGGTGATCGGCTTCACCGGTGGTGAGATTCCCACGGTGAAGGTAAACCGATTGCTGCTCAACAACATTGACGTGGTCGGGGTCGGCTGGGGCGCATGGACCCTATCGCACGCCGACGCGCTGGCCGAGCAGTGGGCCGGACTACAGCGGCTGCTCAGCTCGGGCGAGTTGCCTCCGCCCGAGCCGGACGTCTACCCGCTCGAGGAGGCCGCCGCCGCGGTCGCCTCCCTGGAGAATCGCACCGCCAAGGGCAAAGTCGTCCTGCGCGTCCGCTAGCTGGTGCTGATCACCGATACCGTGCCATCGCCGGTGTTGGCGGTGTAGACGGTGTGCGTGACGGTGTCGAATGCGATGCCGTCCGGGCCTTTTCCGACCTTGATGGTGGCGGTGATCTTGCGGGCTTGAGGGTCGACCACCGACATCGAATCGTCTTGGGAATTGGTGATGTACGCGATGTGGGCGCCCGCGTCGGCCACCCATCCGTCGGGGGTCCTGCCGACCGGGATGGTTTGGGTGACCTTGCGAGACGCGGTGTCGATCACCGACAGCGCGTTGTCACCCGCGGTCGTGACGTAGGCGGATCCGTTGACCACCTGCACATCGTCCGGGCCCCTTCCGACCGGGATGGTAGCGGCAACTTGGCGCGACGCGATGTCGATCACCGACATCGAATTGTCGTCGGCGTTGGCGACGTAAACGGACTGGGTGGCCGGGTCCACGGCCACACCATCCGGCTTTTTCCCGACTGGGATGGTGGCGGTGACAGTACCGGCCGCCGTGTCGATCACCGACACCGAACCGTCGTCTTCGTTGGCGACGTAGGCGGTGTGGCTGGCCGGATCCACCGCCACCGCCTCGGGCGTCTTCCCGACCTTGATCGGTGCCCCGACTACGGCATTGGATCCGGTGTCGATGATCGAGACCGAACCATCGTCGCCATTGGTGACGATGGCTTTCTTGGCCTGCGAATCAATCGCTATGCCTTCAGGCTTCTTTCCGACCTTGATCGAGGTCTTCACGGCGTTGGACGTCGCGTCGATCACCGACACCGTGTCGTCGCCGGAGTTGGTGACGTACACGATCTTGGCCCCCGAATCCACCGCGACACTATCCGGGCTTTTCCCGACCGTGATGGTCGCGGTGACCTTCGGCGCCGCTGCCGGGGTCCCGGACTGACCCGAAGCCTGACCCGAAGCCTGACCTGTGGCCTGACCGGAAGACTGGCCCGAGGACTGGGAGGTGTTCGTTCCCTGTGACGAGCAACCGCCCACACTGAGCGCCGTGAGCGCCGTCACGAGAAGCGGATACGTCAGGAAGGCGGTGTGCTTCATTGCTTACCTCCTAGGTCGGTTGGCGAACCCCGTCGGGAATCAAAGCACAAGCTGGCTTGGAAGGAAATGTGACACGAGCAAATTGCGCGGCCGCCCTCGCGAGGGCCCCTTGTGTAGGCGCAAAAGAAAAAGTAATATCACTTTCAGTTTTATGTGCCGAGCCTGACATCCCAGGGAGTAATCCATGGAATCCTTTGTCCACCTGCGAAAAGGAACGACGCCACACCGACTGCATGCCGATTTGGGCGGACTCAAGGACGACGAGCTAGGCCGGGGCGGGTTCACCGGCCGCACCGCCAACGTCTACCGCCGCCACGACCCCACCGCCTACCGGTCGGTCGGTCCGCTGCGCCCCGTCGACGTGCTGTCCAGCGAGCTCAAACCCGACGACGCCGCCGACGCCAACGGTGGGCCGTTGCTGATGTTCAGCAACCCCGACTGCCGCATCCTGCTGAGCCGCCGCCACGAGCCGATGCCGTTCTACACCCGCCATGTCGACGGGGACCTGTTGTGTTTCGTGCACCAGGGTGCCGGTCTGCTGGAAACCGAGTTCGGGCCGCTGCGCTACCGCGAGGGCGACTGGGTCTACATCCCGAAGGCGTGCACCTGGCGTCAGGTCCCCGACGCCTCAACAAACGAGGCGACCACGCTGCTGATGATCGAAGCCAGCGACGAATTCCGGGTACCGCCGCCCGGCCCGTTGGGCCGGCACTTCCCATTCGACCCGTCGCAGGCCACCATCCCCGAACCGGAGCCAATCGAGGACGATGGCCGCGACGAATACGAGGTCCGGCTCGTCCACGAAGGTGGCCCGACAATGCTTTACTATCAACATAATCCGATCGATGTCGAGGGCTGGCGCGGTGACAACTTCCCGTTCACCTTCAACATCACCGACTACAACGTGATCACCTCCGACAGCGTCCACCTGCCGCCGACAGTGCATCTGTTCATGCAGGCCACCGGCGTCTACGTGATGAACTTTTTGCCCAAACCCGCCGAAGGCGTCGCCGGCACCGAGCGCACCCCCTGGTATCACCGCAATGTCGACTACGACGAGATCGCCTTCTTTCACGGCGGCTCGCTCTACGGCATCGCGATGCCGCCGGGCCTGATCACCCATGCGCCGCAAGGAGTTCACCACGGCGCGCCGGAGAAGGCGCGCGAACGAGCGCGCCGCAAGTTCGACGAGCATTTCCGCGTCGACTGGCAGGTCATCGCCGTCGACACCCGCCGGCGACTGACACCGTCCGCCGAAGTACTCGCACACGACCTAGGGCAGCATTGATGAAACAAGCAGTCAAGTACGACTACGACCGAATCCCCTATTTGGTTGCCTTCCAGAACAATTCCGGCGTCCGTGATGTCTACGGCGGTCTGGCCGAGATCACCGTGCTGGAAAGCTATCTGCTCAAGCCGAAGGACAAGCCGTCGGACACCGTGCTGGTGTTCATGCACCCGATCGGAGGCGGCGCGTACCTGCCGATCATCAACGCGCTGGCCCGCGCGGGCCACCACGTCATTTACTGCAACAGCCGGTTCCGCGGCACGGATTCGGCGCTGCTGATGGAGAAGGTGGTCGAGGATCTCGGCGAGTGCATCAAGGACGCCAAAAACCGGCTGGGCTACGCCAAGGTGGTGCTGGCGGGGTGGAGTGGCGGCGGTTCGCTGTCGGTGTTTTACCAGCAGCAGGCCCAGCACGCCACGATCACGTCCAGCCCGTCGGGCGACGGCCCCGACCTGACTCGGCTGGACTTGATCCCCGCCGACGGCATCATGCTGCTGGCCGCGCACATCAGCCGGCACGGCACACTCACCGAATGGCTGGACGCGTCCATCCTCGACGAATCCGACCCTACCAAGCGCGATCCCGAGCTCGACCTCTACAACCCGGACAACCCCAACCAGCCGCCGTACAGCGAGGAGTTTCTGGAGCGCTACCGGCAAGCTCAAATCGACCGCAACCGCCGCATCACGGCGTGGGTCAAAGACAAACTCGCCGAGCTCGAAGCGGCCGGGCGCCCGGATGACGAGTTCGGGTTCGTCGTGCACGGCACGATGGCCGACCCGCGGTGGCTGGATCCCGCGGTCGACCCTAACGAACGCGCGCCGGGGACGTGTTATCTCGGTGATCCTCAAGTGGTGAACATGAGTCCCGTTGGGCTGGGCCGCTTCTCGACATTGCGTGGCTGGCTGTCGCAGTGGAGTTACGACGAAGCCAAGGGTGATGCGGTGGCCTGCGGCCCCGATATCGCGATCCCGGCGCTGGTGATCGGCAACCTGGCCGACGATGCGTGCACGCCCAGCCACACCCGGCGGCTATTCGAGGCGATCGGAAACCCCGACAAGGAGATGCACGAAATTCCGGGCGCCACACACTATTACGCGGGCCCGGATCAGCGCGACAAGCTGCGTCAGGCCGTCGACATCGTCACCGAGTGGCTGGTCCGCCACGACTTCGCGGGCGCCGAATGACACCCGCCGGCGACGATGCAGAGCCAAAGCGATGAGGTGGGGGCACCTCCCGCTTGCGGGGGAGAGCGGCGCGTGACGGGGGCGTTGGATGGGATCCGAGTGCTCGAGCTGGGCACCCTGATCGCCGGACCGTTCACCGGCCGGCTGCTCGGCGACATGGGCGCCGACGTCATCAAGGTGGAACCGCCCGGCGCCCCAGATCCGTTGCGCACCTGGGGCCAGGCCGAGCTCGGCGGACACCACGTCTTCTGGACCGTGCACGCGCGCAACAAGAGGGGCATCACCCTCGATCTGCGCCGGCCGCGTGGCCGCGAGCTGTTCCTCGATCTCGTCGAGAAATCCGACATCGTGGTGGAGAACTTCCGGCCCGGCACGCTGGAAAAGTGGAACCTTGGCTACGACGTGCTGTCCGAACGCAACTCGGGCATCATCCTGGTCCGGGTGTCCGGCTACGGGCAGACCGGGCCCGAGGCCCATAAGGCCGGTTACGCCTCGGTGGCCGAAGCGGCCAGTGGGCTGCGGCACCTCAACGGTTTCCCCGGCGGCCCGCCGCCCCGGCTGGCGCTGTCACTGGGCGACAGCCTGGCCGGCATGTTCGGCGCCCAGGGCGCGCTGGCCGCGCTCTACCGGCGCAGCGTCACCGGCCGTGGCCAGGTGGTCGACGTCGCGCTGACCGAATCTTGCTTGGCTGTGCAGGAATCGACGATTCCCGACTACGACCTCGGTGGCGTCGTACGCGGACCGTCGGGCACCCGGCTGGAGGGTATCGCGCCGTCCAACATCTACCGCAGCGCCGACGGCTCCTGGGTGGTGATCGCCGCCAACCAGGACACCGTTTTCGTCCGGCTCTGCGCGGCGATGGGACGTCCCGAACTGGCCACCGACGACCGGTTTGCCACGCACGGGGCTCGCGGACGCAATCAAGACGAACTCGACAAGATCATCGGTGGGTGGGCCGCCGAGCGGCAACCCGGCGAGATCATCGAAACACTCTCCGCCGCAGGGGTGATCGCGGGGCCGATCAACACCGTCGCCGAGGTCGTCAACGACCCACAGCTGCGCGCGCGCGGCATGCTGGTCGAACACTTCGATGAACGCGTCGAACGACCCGTACTGGGCCCGGGAATCGTGCCGGTGCTCTCCGAATCGCCGGGCAGTGTCCGCAACGCCGGCCCGGCGCGACCGGGACAACACAACGACGACGTCTATATTGGGCTGCTGCGCAAGTCCACCGAGGAGCTCGAACAGTTGCGCGCCGAGGAGGTGCTGTGAACTCCCGCACCGACGACGATGCAGAGCGCAGCGATGAGGAGGAGCGGTGCACATGACACACGTGACTATTCGCGAGGTATCGCTGCGCGACGGCCTGCAGATCGAAAAGCCAATCCCGTTGTCGGCCAAGCTGGAACTGCTGGCCGCGGTAGCCGCCACCGGGGTGCGCGAGGTGGAGGCCACGGCGTTCGTGTCGCCGTCGAAGGTGCCGTCGATGGCCGATGCCGCCGACCTGGCCGCAGAGCTGCACAACTACCCCGAGATCGAGTTCTCCGCATTGGCGGCCAGTCCGAATGGCGCCAAGCGGGCGGTTTCCGCGGGGTTGCGGTCGATCGAGTACGTGGTAGCCGCCAGCGACACGTTCAGCGAGGCCAATGTCGGGCGCACCAGTGCCGCGGCCACCGAGCAGATCGAAGAGATCGTCGCCATCGCGCACCACAGCGACGTCACCGTCGAGGTCGTTGTCGCCACCGCATGGGACTGCCCGTTCGAAGGGCCCACCGCGCCGCAGCGGGTACTCGACATCGCCGCGGTCGCCCGCGATCGGGGGGTCGACCGGTTCTCCATCGCCGACACGATCGGCACCACCACCCCGCGACGGGTGAGTTCGCTGATCTCCCAAGTGCGTCCGGTGATCGGCGACATGCCGCTGGGTGGACATTTCCACAACACCCGGGGGGCGGGGCTGGCCAGTGCCTATGCGGCGGTCAGCTCCGGTGTCACCCGGTTGGACGCCTCGGTCGGTGGGCTGGGCGGCTGCCCGTTCGCACCGGGCGCCACCGGCAACATCGCCACCGAAGATCTGGTGTACCTGCTGCGTGACAGCGACATCGGTGTCGACGTCGACCTGCAGGCCGCCATCGCCGCAGCGGAAGTCGCGAAATCTCTTGTCGGCCATGACCTGCCGAGCGCTCTGCTGCACGCCGGCGACCGGATCCAGGCCTGATGCCCGCCGAGATCCTCACCTCGAAGGGCCGCCAAACCAGGCAGGCCATCGAGCAGGCGGCGCGAAAGCTGTTCGCCGAACGGGGCTTTCACGGTACCACTCTGGCCGACATCACGTCAGCCGCGGGCAGGTCGCCGGCGGTGTTCTATCGGTATTTCGATGACAAGGAGGACCTGCTGGCCGCCCTCGCGGAATCATTTCTCCGTGATGTCGTCACGCCCTCCGGGTCGAGTGTCGCGTTACCAGACTCCCCCGATGACAGTGAGTTCTTCACCTCGGTGGTCACCGGCTACTGGAACATGTTCAAACAGAACATCGGCATCATGATCGCGGTGGCGCAGCTGGCCGCTACCCAGCAGCGATTCGCCCTTGTCCAGAATGAATTTCGGCGTTTCGGCATGGACATCGTCGCCGCATCGGTGCGACACGCTCAGGAGCAGGGCTACGGTCGCGAACTGCATCCCGAGCACACCGCAGCCGCTATCGCCTTGTTGTTCGAGAACTTCACCACCGTGTTCGTCGGCCGCTCCGGACCGGAAGGCCTACGCCTGGAAATCGGCGACGAGGACGCGATCACCACCTTGTCGACGGTCTGGAAGAAAACTCTGTACGGCAATCTAGGGAGCTCTTAGGAGAGACAAGTGGATTTCGCACTGCCAGAACACCTTCCGGGGCTACTCGCCGAGATGGATGCCTTTATCGAACGCGAGATCGCTCCGCTGCAGGCCGACAACATGCAGTACTTCGACCAGCGTCGAGAGCATGCCCGCACGGATTGGGACAACGACGGCATCCCGTCGCGGGAGTGGGAGGATCTGCTCGTCGAGATGCGCAAACGAGCCGACCGGGCGGGCTGGCTGCGTTACGGATTGCCGGCGTCGCTTGGCGGCCGCGACGGCACCAACGTGGACATGGCCGTCATCCGGGAACACTTGGCGCACAAGGGGCTCGGCCTGCACAACGACCTGCAGAACGAATCATCGATCGTCGGCAACTTCCCGCAGGTGATCATGATGGAGCGTTTCGGCACCGACGAGCAACGCCGCCTTTGGTCGGAGGCGTTGATCACCGGGGAACGCTCCATGGCGTTCGGCCTCACCGAACCACAGCACGGCTCCGACGCGACCTGGCTGGAAACCCACGCCGAACCGGACGGCGACAGCTGGGTGATCAACGGCTCCAAGCGGTTCAACACCGGCGTCCACCGCGCGACCCACGACCTGATTTTCGCCCGCACCTCCGGTGAGCCGGGGCAGGCCCGGGGCATCACCGCGTTCCTCGTCCCCACCGACGCAGACGGGTTCAGCGTCCCGTACTACTGGTGGACGTTCAATATGCCCACCGACCATGGCGAGGTCGAGTTGAACGATGTGCGGGTGCCCGCCGACGCGGTGCTCGGCGAGGTGGATCGCGGCTTGGAGGTCGCACAAACCTTCCTGCACGAGAACCGGATTCGTCAGGCCGCCAGCAGCCTCGGCGCGGCGCAATACTGCATCGATCGCGCCGCCGACTACGCTGCGAAGCGCATCGTGTTCGGCAAACCGTTGTCGGTCAACCAGGCCGTGCAATGGCCGCTGGCGGAGCTGCACACCGAAGCGCAAATGGTGCGATTGCTGGTGCACTACGCGGCCTGGCATTTGGACCGTGACCACCACATGGAGGTCTCCGACAAGGTATCGATGGCGAACTACCGCGCCAACCGATTGGTCTGCGACGCCGCCGACCGCGCCATGCAGATCTTCGGCGGCCTCGGTTACAGCCGTCACGAGCCCTTCGAGCACATCTACCGCCATCACCGTCGCTACCGGATCACCGAGGGCGCCGAGGAGATTCAGATTCGGCGGGTGGCGCAGCGACTGTTCAAGTTCGGCAAGAAGTGACCCTGCAAGACCGCTTGCCCGCGGTGCTGGGCCCGGTACTGGGCGCCTTCAGACCGGGAGATGTGGCGATCGAGAACCTCCGCGCACTCACCGGTGGGGCCAGCCGCGGAACCTGGGCCTTCGACGCGGTCACGGGCGGCCGGCGCCGGTCGCTGATCCTGCGCACCGGGCCGCCCGACGACATCCACGCCGGCATGGAACTCGAAGCCCGTGCCCAGGCCGTCGCCGCGGCGGCCGGCGCACCCGTACCGAACGTACTCGTTGCCGACGATTCGCCTGCCGCACTGGGCAACCCGTTTCTCGTCTGCAACGAGATCAAGGGCGAGACCATCGTCCGGCGTATCCAGCGTCAGCTCGATGCGGCTGACGGGCACGCGGGCCGCGCGCGGTTGCTGCGACAGTGCGCGCAGGCGCTGGCCGCCATCCACCGCGCCGACGCCAGCGACCCCGGCCTGACTCGCGAGGACCAGCTGGCGGCATGGCGCGCGCGCCTCGATGCCATGCGTGACACCACCGCCACTTTCGAGTGGGGGTTTCGCTGGCTCGCGACCCGACGGTCGCGAGTGTCCTTGTCGTCGCCCCCGGTTCTGGTGCACGGCGACTTCCGGATGGGAAACCTGATCGTCGATGGATCCGACCTCGCCGCCGTCCTCGACTGGGAGCTGGTACACGTCGGCGAGGCATACGAAGACCTGGCGTGGTTCTGCATCCGGGCGTGGCGGTTCGGCGCTCCGGCAAGCCTAGGCGCCGGGGGGCTCGGCAGCATCGACAGCTTCCTGCGGGCTTACGAGGAAGCCAGCCGGACTGCCGTCGATCGCGAGGCTTTTCACTGGTGGCTGGTGTTGGCCACCCTGCGCTGGGGCGTCATCTGCCGGTACCAGGCGGAGCGTCATCTGAGCGGACAGGTCCGCTCGGTGGAGCTGGCGACCATCGGCCGCCGGGTGTGCGAGACCGAGTGGGACCTGCTCGACCTGCTCGATGCGGGCCGGGCAGCGCCCGCAGAACCCGCACAGGCGCCGTCCGATGACCCGCTGCACGGGCGGCCGACGGCGGCCGAGCTGGTCGCGGCCGTCGCCGAATTCCTCGAAGGCGATGTCCGGCAGGCGACCAGCGGTCAGGTCAATTTCCACGCCAGGGTCGCCGCCAATGCGTTGCGCATCGTTGAACGCGAGCTGCTCGACGCAGGTGACTCGGACGTTCGCGCCGCGCTGGCCGGCCTGGGCTTCGCCGATGAGGCCGGGCTCGCCGCCGCCATCCGGGCCGGCGAGCTGGCGGACCCCCCCGGCCCGGACATCACCGCCTGTCTGCGGATGCTGGTGCGACGTCGATTAGCCGTCGCGCATCCCGGGTACGACAGCGAAAAGGAGCCAGTCCCGTGACCTCTATTTCTGCCAGCTCTGCCGAGACCATCCTCGATGTGGCCGACCGCCTGTTCGCGGCGATCGAGAAAAGCGACATGGCAGCGGTTGACCGGCTGTGGAGCGCCGACATCGCCGTCTGGCGGGTGGGCGCGCGCCGCGACGACGACAAGGCTCGCGCGCTACGCGTCATCGACTGGTTCATCACCACCACCACCGAGCGCAGCTACCAGATCCTCGATCGTCAGTTGTTCGACAACGGATCCGTCCGGGGCTTCGTTCAGCAGCACATCTTGCACGCCACCGGGCAAGCCGGACAATCGATCTCATTGCGGGTCTGCATCGTGATCAAGGTAGGCGCAGACGGCCTGATCAACCGGATCGACGAATACTTCGACCCCGCGGGGATCGGCCCGCTGCTCGACTGAAACCTCGACTAGGTGACTAAGGGTGATTAGGAGCGACCATGACGACGCTGGAAACACTGCTCCTCGATCCCGACATGGCCGGCGTGTCGAACAGACACCATCTTCGCGCGGGCGACCCGATGAGGCCGGGCGGAAACCAGTAGCATCGGCACCGTGCCCGATTCGAGCCCCGATTCGTCATTAGCCCTGCGGATCCTCGTCTACAGCAACAACGTCAAGACCCGCGAAGACGTGATGCGGGCCTTGGGCAAACACCTGCATCCGGATCTGCCCGAGCTGAGCTACGTCCAGGTGGCGACCGGCCCGATGGTGATACAGCAGATGGATGCCGGCGGTATCGATCTGGCCATCCTGGACGGGGAGGCGACGCCGACCGGTGGCATGGGGATTGCCAAACAGCTGAAAGACGAACTCGCGGTGTGCCCACCGATTCTGGTGCTCACCGGACGCCCAGACGATGCCTGGCTGGCCACGTGGTCGCGCGCCGAGGCCTCGGTGTCCCATCCCATCGACCCCATCGTGCTGGGCCGGACGGTGCTCGGGCTGCTACGCGCCCCGGTGCAATAGCTGATCGGCTAACTCGGCCACACCAACTTGCCGTGACTGACGTACGCGCCACCCCCCGGGTCGTACTGTGAATAGCCCTCGTTGACCATGGGCGTCAGCACGCTGTTCAGGTGGTCGATAATCGGCGCCGGCACACCGAACGTTTGCAGTGGCAGCAGCAGCGGAAGGATCGTTGCCGGGACCATGTAGGTGGTCGTGGTCCCACCCGCTAAGTTCGTCACCGGGGACCCCACCTCGACGACCTGTGTTTGCGAGGTGAACTCCGTGTAGAGGTGGTAGTGGTTCACGCCCATGACGGCGTTCGCGTCGGCCAGCAGGTTCCAGGGGCGGTCGGGAGGATCGGCGAAACCTTCGTACTGGTGGTAGACGATCGTCGTGTTGTACGGGGTCACCGGCGGGTTTTCCACGGTGTATCCGAGGAGCGGGACATGGATGCCGGCGGGCAGGTAGGTGTCGGCCAGGCCACGCTCGGGGTTGGAGAATTCGACGAATGTCACCTGGTTCGGCGAGGGCGCGTTGGATTGGGTGAACAGATAGGCTTCCTCGCGGTCGATCACCATCGAGCCCATCGACTCGCCCGCTACCACCACCGACTGGCCGTTGCTGGTGGCGTTGAGGATGTCGGTGTTCAGCGCCTTCTGGCCGATGGCCATCGATTGGTCGGCGGTGGGTTTGAAAAAACCGCTGAGGAGTCCGGCGGTGGCCGGGTAATTCACCACTTCCGGCGTGGTGGCGGGGAACCAATTCTCACCAACCCCTGAACTGAGGACTGAATACGACGGCAGATTCAAAAGGGGCGCAATCAGCGGCTGGTTCTCAAAGATGTACGCGGGAGCAACGGTGATGCGGGTGCCGGTGTATGCGTCCAACGAGCCCAGTGAGCCCACTGACCCAAGAGCCTGGGTCGACACGGTTTGCGCCGCCTGTTGCCAGGGCATCAGTTGGCCTACGGCCGCTGAGACCGCCCCGTGATAGCCCACCATCGCAGCGACGTCCTGGGCCCACATCTGCTCGTAGTCGGCCTCGATCGCCGCGATCGCCGGAGCGTTCAGCCCGAGCAGGTTCGACCTGACCAGCGACACCAGTTGGGCGCGGTTGGCCGCGACCACCGCCGGATGTACCGTCGCGGCAAACGCCGCCTCGAACGCCCCGGCCGCCGCCCGGATCTGGGTGGCCGACTGCTCGGCCCGGGAAGTCGCCGCGGTCAGCCAGGCCACATACGGAGCGGCGGCCGCCCGCATCGCCGCGGCCGACGGACCCTGCCAGGGCCCACTCGTCACGCCCGACACCACCGACCCGAACGAGGTCGCCGCCGACTCCAACTCGGCGGCCAACCCGTCCCAGGCACGTGCCGCCGCCAGCATCGACCCCGAACCCGTGCCGGAGAACATCCGCGACGAGTTCACCTCGGGCCGTAGTACCAAAAAATCCATCAGCACGCCCCGCCTCTATTCGTGCAGCCAGCAGGTCTCGGCACCGGCCCAAGCACCGAGCTCATCATGGTATTCCGCGGTACCCCCAACTGTTGGGGTTTCGAAGCAAATTCCGTTCGCTTTGCGCAACCTCCGCGGGCGTTGGATCATGAGCCGACCCCGAGGACGGGCTCCGCCCGTCGCGACGCTATCTTGAAGGTCACTGCGGCGGCCCACAAGCCCGGTCCGTCACAGCAGCCCGGTCACCCGCCCGGCCGCCGCCACGGCGGCCCGTACGACGGATCATGGAGCGAGTTGAACGCCTACCTACCCATCCTGGTTCTCGGAGGGATCGCCGCCGCGTTTGCCGTGGGCTCGGTTGCGATCGCGAGCCTCGTCGGCCCGAGGAGATACAACCGGTCCAAGCTGGCGGCCTACGAATGTGGAATCGAGCCCACCGAGACGCCGGTCAGCGGCCCGAACGCGACAGCCGGGCAGCGGTTCCCGGTGAAGTATTACCTGACCGCAATGCTATTTATCGTTTTCGACATCGAAATCGTGTTCTTGTATCCCTGGGCGGTCAGCTACGACGCCCTCGGGACGTTCGCACTGGTCGAAATGGTGGTGTTCATGCTCACGGTCTTCGTGGCCTACGCCTACGTGTGGCGCCGCGGGGGCCTGACCTGGGATTGAGGTAAGACGTGGGCCTGGAAGAACAGCTGCCCGGTGGCATCCTGCTGTCAACTGTCGAGAAGGTGGCCGGCTACGTCCGCAAGAACTCGCTGTGGCCGGCGACGTTCGGGTTGGCCTGCTGCGCGATCGAGATGATGGCGACCGCCGGGCCGAGGTTTGACATAGCTCGGTTCGGGATGGAGCGATTCTCGGCGACACCCCGGCAGGCCGATCTGATGATCGTGGCCGGGCGGGTCAGCCAGAAAATGGCGCCGGTGTTGCGTCAGATCTATGACCAGATGGGCGAGCCGAAATGGGTTCTGGCCATGGGTGTGTGCGCGTCGTCGGGCGGCATGTTCAACAACTACGCGATCGTGCAGGGCGTCGACCACGTCGTTCCGGTGGACATCTACCTGCCCGGCTGCCCGCCGCGCCCGGAGATGCTGTTGCACGCAATCCTCAAGCTGCACGAGAAGATTCAGGAAATGCCGTTGGGCGTCAACCGGGAGCAGGCCATCGCCGAGGCCGAGCAGGCCGCGCTGTCCGCCAGGCCCACGATCGAGATGCACGGACTTCTGCGATGAGCTCACCGGATCAGGACCCGAAGCAGGCCGCCGCCGAAGTGGGAGGAACCCCGGCTACCGGGGGCGAAGTGATCAACGTCCGCCACGGCATGTTCGGCGTCGCCGGCAGTGGCGACACCACCGGCTACGGCAGGCTGGTGCGCGAGATCACCCTCCCGGCCGGCAGCCCGCGACCGTATGGCGGCTACTTCGACGACATCGCCGACCGGCTGGCCGAGGCATTGCGGCGCGGCGGAGTCGAATTCGACGACGCGATCGAGACGGTCGTCGTGGACCGCAACGAGCTGACCCTGCACGTCCGCCGCGAACTGCTGACCCAAGTCGCCGAGCGTCTTCGCGACGAACCGGAGTTGCGCTTCGAGATGTGCCTGGGCGTCAACGGGGTGCACTACCCGCACGAGACGGGCCGGGAACTGCACGCCGTGTATCCGCTGCAGTCGATCACCCACAACCGTCGGCTCCGGCTGGAAGTGTCTGCGCCGGACAGTGATCCGCATATCCCGTCGCTGTTCGGGATCTACCCGACCAACGACTGGCACGAGCGCGAGACCTACGACTTCTTCGGGATCATCTTCGACGGGCACCCGTCGCTGACCAGAATCGAGATGCCCGACGACTGGCACGGACATCCACAACGCAAGGACTACCCACTCGGCGGAATCCCAGTCGAATACAAGGGCGCACAGATACCCCCGCCCGACGAGCGGAGAGCCTACAACTGATGTCGGAAAAAGATCAAAGATGACCGAAACCGAAACCGTCTTGGTCGCCGGCGGCCAGGACTGGGAGCAGATCGTCGACGCCGCCCGCAAGGCAGATCCCGGCGAGCGCATCGTCGTCAACATGGGGCCCCAGCACCCGTCCACCCACGGCGTGCTGCGGCTGATCCTCGAGATCGAGGGCGAAACGGTCACCGAGGTCCGATGCGGAATCGGCTACCTGCACACCGGAATCGAGAAAAACCTCGAGTACCGCTACTGGACGCAGGGCGTCACCTTCGTGACCCGGATGGATTACCTGGCACCGTTTTTCAACGAGACCGCCTACTGCCTGGGTGTGGAGAAGCTGCTCGGCATCACCGACGAGATCCCGGAGCGGGTCGACGTCATCCGGGTGATGATGATGGAGCTCAACCGGATCTCGTCACATCTGGTCGCGTTGGCGACCGGCGGCATGGAACTGGGTGCGATGACACCGATGTTCGTCGGCTTCCGGGGACGCGAGATCATCCTCACCCTGTTCGAGTCGATCAGCGGTCTGCGGATGAACAGCGCCTACATCCGGCCCGGCGGCGTGGCGCAGGACCTACCGCCGGACGCGAAGACCGAGATCGCGGAAGCCCTGAAGAAGTTGCGCGTAGTCCTGCGCGAAATGGGCGAGCTGCTCAACGAGAACGCCATCTGGAAGGCCCGCACCGAAGGCGTCGGCTACCTGGACCTGGCCGGCTGCATGGCGCTGGGAATCACCGGCCCGATCCTGCGTTCCACCGGATTGCCCCACGACCTGCGCAAAAGCGAGCCCTACTGCGGATACGAGAATTACGAGTTCGACGTGATCACCGACGACGGGTGTGATGCCTATGGGCGCTACATCATTCGCGTCAAAGAGATGTGGGAGTCGATCAAGATCGTCGAGCAGTGCCTGGACAAGTTGCAGCCGGGCCCGACCATGATCGAGGACCGTAAGATCGCCTGGCCCGCCGACCTGAAGGTGGGCCCCGACGGCATGGGCAACTCGCCGGAGCACATCGCCAAGATCATGGGCAGCTCGATGGAGGCACTGATCCACCACTTCAAACTCGTCACCGAGGGCATCCGGGTTCCGGCCGGCCAGGTCTACGTGGCCGTCGAATCCCCGCGCGGAGAGCTCGGCGTGCACATGGTCAGCGACGGCGGTACCCGCCCCTACCGCGTGCACTACCGGGATCCGTCATTCACCAACCTGCAGTCGGTCGCCGCGATGGGCGAGGGCGGGATGGTCGCCGACCTGATCGCCGCGGTCGCGAGCATCGACCCGGTCATGGGCGGGGTCGACCGATGACGGCCACTCCCGGCAGCGGCGAGCGGCTATTCATCCGGCTCGGACCGCCACCCGAAGAGGCCAACCAGTTCGTCGTCGAGGATGCCCCCCAGTCGTATTCACCCGACGTACAGGCGCGGCTCGAGGTCGAGGCGAAAGAGATCATCGGCCGTTACCCCAACAAGGGCTCGGCGCTTCTGCCGTTGCTGCACCTGGTGCAGGGCGAGGACTCCTACATCACCCCGGCGGGATTCGAATTCTGCGCTGACCAGCTCGGTCTGACTAGCGCGCAGGTGTCGGCGGTGGCGACCTTCTACACCATGTACCGCCGCGGCCCCACCGGCGAATACCTGGTCGGCGTCTGCACCAACACGCTGTGCGCGGTCATGGGCGGCGACGCCATATTCGAAGACCTCAAAGAGCATCTCGGCATCGGCAACGACCAGACCACCTCCGACGGGTCTGTCACGTTGCAGCACATCGAGTGCAACGCGGCCTGTGACTTCGCGCCGGTGGTGATGGTCAACTGGGAGTTCTTCGACAACCAGACGCCGGAGTCGGCGCGCGAACTCGTCGACTCGCTGCGCGCCGGCAATCCCAAGGCGCCCACCCGCGGCGCGCCGCTGTGCGGCTTCCGCCAGACGTCGCGGATCCTGGCGGGCCTGCGCGACGAGCGCCCCGACCAAGGCCAGGGCGGCGCCGGTGCGGCCACGTTGGCCGGCCTGCGAGTGGCGAAGGAGCAGGGCATGGAGGCACCCCCTAGTCCGGAAGCCCCGGAAGGTCAGTCATGACCACACCTTTGACCCCGGTGATCAGCCGGTACTGGGACGACCCCGAGTCGTGGACCCTGGCGACCTATCAACGCCAGGATCGGTATAGGGGCTACCAGGCCCTGCAGAAGGCATTGGCGATGGAGCCCGACGCGGTGATCGGGGCCGTCAAGGACTCGGGTCTGCGCGGGCGCGGCGGTGCGGGCTTCTCCGCCGGCACGAAGTGGTCGTTCATTCCGCAGGGCGCTACCGGTGCCGCCGCCAAGCCGCACTACCTGGTGGTCAATGCCGACGAGTCGGAACCCGGTACGTGCAAAGACATTCCGCTTATGCTGGCGACACCGCACATGCTTGTCGAAGGTGTCATCATCGCCTCCTATGCGATCCGCGCCAGCCACGCCTTCATCTACGTGCGCGGTGAGGTGCTGCCGGTGTTGCGCCGGTTGCAGAACGCGGTGGCCGAGGCGTATGCCGCGGGCTTCCTGGGCCGCAACATCAACGGTTCCGGCTACGACCTGGAATTGGTGGTACACGCCGGCGCGGGCGCCTACATCTGCGGCGAGGAGACCGCGCTGCTCGATTCGCTGGAGGGCCGACGCGGCCAGCCGCGGCTGCGCCCGCCCTTCCCCGCAGTCGCCGGGCTGTACGGCTGCCCCACGGTGATCAACAACGTCGAAACCATCGCCAGTGTGCCGTCGATCATTCTCAACGGCGTCGACTGGTTTCGGTCCATGGGCACCGAGAAATCGCCTGGGTTCACGCTGTATTCGCTGTCCGGACACGTCACCCGCCCAGGCCAGTACGAGGCTCCCCTGGGTATCACGCTGCGTGAGTTGCTCGACTACGCCGGCGGCGTGCGCGCCGGCCACCAGCTGAAGTTCTGGACACCCGGCGGGTCCTCAACACCATTACTCACCGCTGAGCACCTGGACGTGCCGCTGGACTACGAGGGCGTGGGTGCGGCCGGTTCGATGCTGGGCACCAAGGCGCTGGAGATCTTCGACGAAACCACGTGCGTGGTGCGCGCGGTGTGGCGCTGGACCGAGTTCTACAAGCACGAGTCGTGTGGGAAATGCACGCCGTGCCGGGAGGGCACCTTCTGGCTGGACCAGATCTACGAACGGCTGGAAACCGGCAAGGGCACTCATGAGGATCTGGACAAGCTGTTGGATATCGCCGACGCCATCCTGGGAAAGTCGTTCTGCGCGTTGGGCGATGGCGCAGCCAGCCCGGTGTCGTCGTCGATCAACCACTTCCGCGACGAGTACATCGCCCACATCGAAGGCGGCGGATGCCCGTTCGACCCCAGGGAATCCATGTTGACCGCGAACGGAAAGGCTTGACGGGCCAGTGACTAGTGCGGCCAAATCCGAGACCGGCGACGAGGTGCGTCAGCCGGAGATGGTGACGCTGACGATCGACGACGCCGAAATCAGCGTTCCCAAGGGAACTCTGGTGATTCGCGCGGCCGAGTTGATGGGCGTCCAGATCCCGCGGTTCTGCGACCACCCGCTGCTCGATCCGGTCGGCGCCTGCCGGCAGTGCCTGGTCGAGGTCGAGGGGCAACGCAAACCGCTGGCGTCGTGCACCACCGTCGCCACCGACGACATGGTGGTACGCACCCAAGTGACGTCACCGGCCGCCGATAAGGCTCAGCACGGTGTGATGGAGCTGCTGCTGATCAACCATCCGCTGGACTGCCCGATGTGCGACAAGGGCGGCGAATGCCCGCTGCAGAACCAGGCAATGTCCAACGGCCGCGTCGACTCTCGCTTCCAAGACGTCAAGCGCACGTTCGCCAAGCCGATCAACATCTCCGCGCAGGTACTGCTGGATCGCGAACGCTGCATCCTGTGCGCCCGCTGCACGCGGTTCTCCGAGCAGATCGCCGGGGATCCCTTCATCGACATGCAGGAGCGGGGCGCCCTGCAGCAGGTCGGCATCTACGCCAACGAGCCGTTCGAGTCCTACTTTTCGGGCAACACGGTGCAGATCTGCCCGGTGGGAGCGCTGACCGGGACCGCCTACCGTTTCCGGGCCCGCCCGTTCGATCTGGTGTCCAGCCCCAGCGTGTGCGAACACTGCGCATCCGGATGCGCGCAGCGCACCGACCACCGCCGCGGCAAGGTGCTGCGTCGCCTGGCCGGCGACGATCCGGAAGTCAACGAGGAGTGGAACTGCGACAAGGGCCGCTGGGCCTTCAATTACGCGACCCAGCCGGACGTGCTCACCACTCCCCTGGTTCGGGACGCCGAAGGCACGCTTCAGCCCGCCTCGTGGGCGCATGCGATCGCCGCGGCGATTGACGGACTGGAGGCGGCCCGCGGGCGTACGGGTGTGCTGGTCGGCGGCCGGGTCACCTGGGAGGACGCCTACGCCTACGCCAAGTTCGCGCGAATTGTCTTGGACACCAACGACATCGACTTCCGCGCCCGGCCCCACTCCAGCGAAGAGGCCGACTTCCTGACTACCCGCATCGCGGGCCGGCCGGTAACCGTCAGCTACTACGACCTGGAATCGGCCCCGGTGGTGTTGCTGGTCGGGTTCGAGCCCGAGGACGAGTCACCCATCGTCTTCCTGCGGCTGCGCAAGGCGGCGCGCAAGCGCGGGCTGCCGGTGTACGCGGTCGCCCCGTTCGCTACCCGCGCGCTGCAGAAGATGTCCGGCCGGTTGCTGAAAACCGTTCCGGGCGCCGAGGCTTCGACGCTGGATGGGCTGGCCACCGGCGAGCTTGGCGACCTGCTGTCCACAACCGGCGCGGTCATCATGGTGGGGGAACGGTTGGCCACGGCGGCGGGCGGATTGTCCGCGGCGGCCCGACTCGCCCACGCCACCGGGGCGAGGTTGGCTTGGGTGCCGCGCCGCGCCGGGGAGCGCGGCGCGCTGGAAGCCGGCGCACTGCCCGGGTTGCTGCCCGGCGGCCGCCCATTGGCCGACGACGCTGCTCGCGCTCAGGTCTGTGCCGCCTGGCACGTCGACGAAATACCCACTGCCAGTGGCCGTGACGCCGACGGCATCCTGGCCGCCGCCACCGACGGGAGCCTGGGCGCACTGCTGGTCGGCGGCATCGAGCCCGACGACTTCGCCGATCCCGACGCGGTCTTGGCCGCCTTGGACTCCGTCGGGTTCGTGGTCAGTCTGGAGCTGCGGCACAGCCCCGCCACCGAACGCGCCGACGTGGTGTTCCCCGTCGCGCCGACGACCCACAAGGCCGGGGCCTTCGTGAACTGGGAGGGCCGCTACCGCGGGTTCGGACCGGCGCTGCACGGCAGCACGCAGCAGGCCCGCCAGTCGGATCACCAGGTGCTCGACACGCTGGCCGACGAAATGGGTGTGTATTTAGGGGTTTCCACCGTCGAGGCGGCCCGCGAGGAGCTGTCCGGGCTGGGTACCTGGGACGGCGAACACGCGGCAGGTCCTCAGGTTTCGGCCCCGCAGCCACCCCAGCCGGGATCGGGTGAGGCCGTGTTGACGGGCTGGCGGATGCTGCTCGACGAGGGCCGCGGGCAGGACGGCGAACCGTATCTGGCCGGCACCGCACGCAAACCCGTGGTGCGGCTCTCATCCGACACCGCAGCCGAGATCGGCGCCACTGACGGGGATGAGGTGACGGTCAGCACACCGCGCGGCTCAATCACCTTGCCGCTGAACATCACCGACATGCCCGACCGGGTGGTGTGGCTTCCACTGAACTCGCCGGGTTCGGCGGTGTATCCGCAACTGGGCGTAACCCCTGGCGGCATTGTGACGATCGGAGTGGGCGCGTGACGGCGTTCGGACACGACCCCTGGTGGCTGGTACTGGGCAAGGCGCTGGCCATCTTCGTCTTCCTGATGCTCAACGTGCTGGTCGCGATCCTGGCCGAGCGCAAGATCCTGGGCTGGATGCAGTTGCGGCCCGGCCCGAACCGGGCGGGGCCGTGGGGCACCCTGCAGAGTCTGGCCGACGGGATCAAGCTGGCGCTCAAGGAGAGCATCACCCCCGCTGGCGTCGACAAGTTCGTTTATTTTGCGGCCCCGGTCTTTTCGACGATTCCCGCGTTCACGGCGTTCGCGTTCATCCCATTCGGTCCCGAAGTGTCGGTGTTCGGCCACCGCACGCCGTTGCAGCTGACCGACCTGCCGGTCGCGGTGCTGTTCATCCTGGGCCTGTCGGCGATCGGGGTGTACGGCATCGTGCTTGGCGGTTGGGCATCGGGTTCCACCTACCCGCTGTTAGGCGGGGTACGGTCCACCGCCCAAGTCATCTCGTACGAGGTCGCGATGGGGCTGTCGTTCGCGGCGGTCTTCCTCTACGCGGGCTCCATGTCGACCTCGGAGATCGTGGCCGCCCAGGACCGGGTCTGGTACGTGTTCCTGTTGCTGCCGTCGTTCGTCATCTACCTCATCTCCATGGTGGGCGAAACGAACCGTGCCCCATTCGACTTGCCCGAAGCCGAGGGTGAACTCGTCGCCGGCTTCCACACCGAGTACTCGTCACTGAAGTTCGCGCTGTTCATGTTGGCCGAGTACGTCAACATGATGACGGTCTCATCGCTTGCCACAGTCATGTTCTTCGGCGGCTGGCATGCTCCCTGGCCGCTCAACATGTGGGCCGGAGCCAACACCGGCTGGTGGCCCGTGCTCTGGTTCACCGCCAAGATGTGGACCTTCCTGTTCATCTACTTCTGGCTGCGGGCCAGCCTGCCCCGGCTGCGCTACGACCAGTTCATGGGGCTGGGCTGGAAATTGCTGATCCCCGTCTCGCTGGTGTGGGTGATGATCGCGGCCGTGATCCGCTCGGCGAGCAATCAGGGCTTCCAGCATTGGACTCCTGTGCTGGTGGTCAGCAGCATTGTCGTCGCCGTGGCGCTGGTGCTGACGCTGCGAAAACCGTTCACCGCCCCCAGCGTTCGCGCGCTGGCGCGGGAGAACCGTAAGCAAAAACGCGCCGGCGACCGCAAGAGCATCGAACCGGCCTTCCCGACACCGCCGCTACCAGTGGGTGCGAGCAAGGAGAACGCGCGTGGCTAAGTTCCTGGACGCCGTAGCAGGATTCGGCGTGACGCTGGGTTCGATATTCAAAAAGAATGTCACCGAGGAGTACCCGGAGAAGCCGGGTCCGGTCAAGCCGCGCTACCACGGCCGTCATCAACTCAACCGGTACCCGGACGGCCTGGAGAAATGCATCGGCTGTGAGTTGTGCGCGTGGGCCTGCCCTGCCGACGCGATCTACGTCGAGGGCGCGGACAATACCGAAGAGCAGAGGTTTTCGCCGGGCGAACGCTACGGCCGGGTTTACCAGATCAACTATCTGCGTTGCATCGGTTGCGGCTTGTGCATCGAGGCCTGCCCGACCCGGGCGCTGACGATGACCAACAACTACGAGATGGCCGACGACAACCGCGCCGACCTGATCTATGAGAAGGACCGCCTGCTCGCGCCGCTGCTGCAGGACATGCTCGCGCCGCCGCATCCACGCGCGGCGGGCGCCACCGACAAGGACTACTACCAGGGCAACGTGACCGCGAATGGTTTGCGTGAGAAGCAGAATGCCGGCGCCAAAGCCGGACCCCAAGCCGGAGCAGCCCAATGACCGTAGCTAACCTCGCCTCTAATTTGGCAACAGACACCATTGTTCGCACCTCCACCGGTGAAGCGGTGACGTTCTGGCTGCTGGGCACGCTGGCGGTGATCGGCGCGATCGGTGTGGTGCTGGCGGTCAACGCGGTGTATTCGGCGATGTTTCTGGCGATGACGATGATCATCCTTGCGGTGTTCTACATGATCGAGGACGCGCTGTTCTTGGGTGTCGTTCAGGTCGTGGTGTACACCGGCGCGGTGATGATGCTGTTCTTGTTCGTGCTGATGCTGATCGGCGTGGATTCGGCGGAATCACTGAAGGAAACGCTGCGCGGACAGCGGGTCGCCGGGGTGGTGACCAGTATCGGCTTCGGCATTCTGCTGATCGCCGCCATCGGCAACGCGGCGACCGGAAGTTTCGTCGGATTGACCGCCGCCAACTCCAACGGCAACGTCGAAGGCCTGGCGGCGCTGATCTTCTCCCGTTATCTGTGGGCATTCGAGTTGACCAGCGCGCTGCTGATCACCGCGGCCGTCGGAGCGATGGTGCTGGCCCATCGGGAGCGCTTCGAGCGCCGCAAGACGCAGCGGGAGCTGTCCGAGGAGCGCTTCCGTCCCGGCGGTCATCCAACCCCGATGCCCAGCCCGGGCGTCTACGCGCGCCACAACGCGGTCGACGTGGCGGCGATACTGCCCGACGGGTCCTACTCGCAGCTGTCGGTCTCGCGGATTCTGCGAAGCCGCGGATCCGACGGTAAGGAACTCCCCTCCCCCCAGCCTGTGTCTGGAGTGCTTGAAGGCGGCAAGTCATGAATCCGGCCAATTACCTGTACCTTTCGGCACTGCTGTTCACCATCGGGGCCGCGGGCGTGCTGTTGCGGCGCAACGCCATCGTCATGTTCATGTGCGTCGAGCTGATGCTCAATGCCGTCAACCTCGCGTTCGTCACCTTCGCGCGCCTGCACGGCCACCTGGACGGACAGATGATCGCGTTCTTCACGATGGTGGTGGCCGCCTGCGAGGTCGTCATCGGCCTGGCCATCATCATGACGATTTTCCGTGCCCGCAAATCGGCGTCCGTCGACGACGCGAATCTACTCAAAGGCTAAGAACGCCAAGATGACTCAATACAGCTGGCTGTTGGTCGCGCTGCCACTGGCGGGTGCCGCTATCTTGCTGTTCGGCGGCCGGCGCACGGACCCATGGGGCCATTGGCTGGGCTGCGCCGCGGCGCTCGCGGCGTTCGGGGTGGGCGCCTCACTGCTCGCCGACATGCTCAGCCGCGACGCCGCCGACCGCACCATCCACCAGACGCTGTTCACCTGGATCCCCGTCAACCAGCTGCAGGTCGACTTCGGGTTGCAGATCGACCAGCTGTCCATGTGTTTCGTGCTGTTGATCACCGGGGTCGGGTCGCTGATCCACATCTACTCGGTCGCCTACATGGCCGAAGATACGGACCGGCGCCGCTTTTTCGGCTATCTCAACCTGTTTCTGGCCTCGATGCTGCTGCTGGTGGTCGCCGACAACTACCTGGTGCTCTACGTCGGCTGGGAAGGCGTCGGCCTGGCGTCCTACCTGCTGATCGGTTTCTGGTACCACAAGCCGTCGGCGGCGACAGCGGCCAAGAAGGCGTTCGTGATGAACCGGGTCGGCGACGCGGGCCTTGCCGTGGGCATGTTCGTCATGTTCAGCAACTTCGGCACGCTCTCCTACTCCGGGGTGTTCGCTGCTGCGCCGGGCGCCGATCAAGGTGCGCTGACGGCGATGGGGTTGCTGCTGCTGATGGGCGCGTGCGCCAAGTCCGCGCAGGTTCCGCTGCAGGCCTGGCTGGGTGACGCCATGGAGGGCCCCACCCCGGTGTCCGCGCTGATCCACGCCGCCACCATGGTGACCGCCGGCGTGTATCTGATCGTGCGCTCCAACCCGATCTACAACCTGTCGCCCGATGCGCGACTGGGCGTGGTCATCGTCGGTGCCGTCACGTTGCTGTTCGGGGCGTTCATCGGCTGCGCCAAGGACGACATCAAACGCGCTTTGGCGGCGTCCACGATGAGCCAGATCGGCTACATGGTGCTGGCCGCCGGGTTGGGCCCGGCCGGCTACGCGTTCGCGATCATGCACCTGCTGACACACGGCTTCTTCAAGGCCGGGCTGTTCCTCGGGTCCGGCTCGATCATCCATGCAATGCACGAAGAGCAGGACATGCGCCGCTACGGCGGTCTGCGCGCCGCCCTGCCCGTCACGTTCGCCACGTTCGGGTTGGGATATTTGGCGATCATCGGCGTGCCGCCATTCGCCGGCTTCTTCTCCAAGGACGCCATCATCGAGGCGGCGCTGGGCTCCGGCGGTGCCCGCGGTTACGTACTGGGCGGTGCGGCGCTGCTCGGTGCGGGCATCACCGCGTTCTACATGACCCGGGTGATGCTGATGACGTTCTTCGGCGCGAAGCGTTGGGCACCAGGCGTTCATCCGCACGAATCGCCGCCACTGATGACGTGGCCGATGATCTTGCTCGCCTTCGGCTCGGTGTTATCCGGCGGCCTGTTCGCCATCGGCGGCACGCTGCAGCACTGGCTCGAGCCGGTCGTCGGGGTTCACTTGGAAACCGAGGCAGCCGCCCCGAAGTGGGTCAGCACCACGCTGGCCCTGGGCGTCGTCGCGGTGGGTATCGCAGTGGCCTACCGGATGTACGGCGGCAAGGCCGGGGCTGAGATCCCCAGAGTTGCCCCGGTCCAAGTCTCGGTGCTGACGACGGCCGCACGTGCCGACGCCTACGGCGATGCCTTCAACGAGGAGGTGTTCATGCGTCCCGGCGCGGAACTGACCCGCGCGCTAGTCGAATTCGACGACGCCGGTGTGGACGGCTCGGTCAATGCGCTGGCAGCGCTGGTGAGCCGGACCTCGAATCGGCTGCGCGAGATGGAAACCGGCTACGTCCGCAACTACGCACTGTCCATGCTGACCGGTGCGGCCCTGGTGGCCGCGGCAATCCTGGCGGTGAAGCTGTGGTGAACTCAAATGTGCCGTGGCTGAGTGTGCTGTGGCTGGTGCCGCTGGCCGCTTCCGCGCTGATCATCCTGCTGCCCCCGGGGCAGCGGCAGCTGGCCAAGTGGACCGGTCTGGTCGCCAGCGTGGTGACACTCGCAGTGGCGATCGAGATCACGGTCGGCTTCGATAAACACGGCGCCACCTATCAATTCGTCGAATCCCACCAGTGGATACCGGCTTTCGGCGCCGGTTACACCCTGGGCGTGGACGGCATCGCGGTGATCCTGGTGCTACTGACCGCGGTGCTGATCCCGCTGCTGGTGATCGCCGGCTGGAACGATGGCGGCGAACGCAACCCCCGGGGCGTGCACGCCTACGTGGCCTTGACGCTGGCCATCGAGTCGATGGTGCTGATCTCGGTGATCGCGCTGGATGTGCTGCTGTTCTACGTGTTCTTCGAGGCCATGCTCATCCCGATGTACTTTCTCATCGGCGGCTTCGGCCGAGGCGCGGGGCGGTCCCGCGCCGCGGTGAAGTTCCTGCTGTACAACCTGTTCGGCGGCTTGATCATGCTGGCCGCGGTGATCGGTCTGTATGTGGTGACCGCGCAGCACGGTTCGGGCACGTTCGACTTCCGGGACATCGTGACCGGCGTCGCGACGGGCCGCTTCGCCGGCGTGGACCCCGCGGTGTTCAAGGCGCTGTTCTTGGGCTTCATGTTCGCGTTCGCGATCAAGGCTCCGCTGTGGCCGCTGCACCGCTGGCTGCCGGACGCCGCGGTCGAGGCCACGCCGGCGACCGCGGTGTTGATCACAGCCGTGATGGACAAGGTCGGCACCTTCGGCATGCTGCGTTACTGCCTGCAGCTGTTTCCTGCGGCCTCAACGTATTTCCGTCCGCTGATTGTGACGCTGGCGATCATCGGGGTGATCTACGGCGCGATCGTAGCGATCGGCCAGACCGACATGATGCGCCTGATCGCCTACACCTCGATCTCGCACTTCGGGTTCATCGTCGCGGGCATCTTCGTGATGACCACGCAGGGTCAGAGCGGATCAACGCTCTACATGCTCAACCACGGCCTGTCCACGGCGGCGGTCTTCCTGATCGCGGGCTTCCTGGTATCCCGGGGCGGTAGCCGGGCGATCGCCGACTACGGCGGCGTGCAGAAGGTGGCGCCCATCCTCGCGGGCACCTTCCTGGTCTCATCCATGGCGACGCTCTCGTTGCCCGGCCTCGCACCGTTCGTCAGCGAATTCCTGGTTCTGCTGGGCACTTTCAACCGCTACTGGCTGGCCGCGGCGTTCGGGGTGACCGCATTGGTCCTCGCGGCAATGTACATGCTGTGGCTCTACCAGCGGGTGATGACCGGCCCGGTGGCCAAGGGCAATGAGGGCATCGGTGACCTGAAGGCACGCGAATTGATCGTCGTGGCACCGCTTATCGCGCTGCTGCTGATTCTGGGGATCTACCCCAAACCGCTGCTGGAGGTCATCAACCCCGCGGTCGACAACACCATGACTACCACCGGCCAGCATGATCCCGCGCCGCGTGTGCCGGCCGGCATACCCCGGACAGCCGAAGGACCGCACCGATGACCCTCCCCACCCCGAGCGTCGAGTACTTCCTGCTGTGCCCGATGCTGATCGTCTTTTCCGTTGCGGTAGTCGGTGTGCTGGTCGAAGCCTTCGTGCCGCGTCCCGCCCGCTACGCCGCACAGGTGACCCTGGCGTTGGGCGGGTTGATCGCGGCATTCGTCGCGGTCGTCCAGGTCTCAAAGTCGATTCCCACTTCGGGGCGTCAAGCGGTTTTGGGTGCGGTGGCCATTGATCGGCCTGCCCTGTTCCTGCAGGGCACCCTGCTGTTGGTCGCCATCATGGCCGTCATCTTCATGGCCGAGCGCACGCACACCGTCAACGCCAAAGTGGCTGCGACCGTGGGCAGTTCGGGGGGATTGGATTCCTTTACCCCTCAGGCGTCCGCGGTGCCCGACAGCGACGCCGAACGCGAGGCGGAGCGGGCCGGAGCGGCCCAGACCGAGCTCTTCCCGCTGGCGATGCTGTCCGTCGGCGGCATGATGGTTTTCCCCGCATCCAACGACCTGTTGACCATGTTCGTCGCGCTGGAAGTCCTGTCCCTACCGCTGTATCTGATCTGCGGCCTGGCTCGGCACCGCAGGCTGCTGTCGCAGGAATCGGCGATGAAATACTTTCTGCTGGGCGCGTTCTCGTCGGCATTCTTCCTCTATGGCGTCGCCTTGCTGTACGGCGCGACTGGCACGCTGACCCTGACCGGTATCCGGGATGCATTGGCTGCGCACGGAGACACCTCGATGGCGTTGGTCGGCGTCGCGCTTCTCTCGGTCGGCCTGCTGTTCAAGGTCGGCGCGGTGCCGTTCCACTCCTGGATTCCCGACGTCTACCAGGGCGCACCGACGCCAATTACCGGGTTCATGGCGGCGGCCACCAAAGTCGCGGCGTTCGGCGCACTGCTGCGCGTGGTCTACGTCGCGCTGCCGCCGCTGCATGATCAGTGGCGGCCGGTGCTGTGGGCGATTGCGATCCTGACCATGACCGTCGGCACCATCACCGCGGTCAACCAAACCGATGTCAAGCGGATGCTGGCATATTCTTCGGTCGCCCACGTGGGCTTCATCCTCACCGGGGTGATCGCCGACAACGCGGCCGGCCTGTCGGCGACATTGTTCTATTTGGTCGCCTACAGCTTCAGCACCGTCGGCGCGTTCGCCATCGTCGGCCTGATCCGCAACGCCGACGGTGAGGAAGACGCCACCCTGTCTCATTGGGCCGGACTCGGGCAACGCTCTCCCATTGTGGGCGTGATGCTTTCGATGTTTCTGCTGGCTTTTGCCGGTATTCCGCTGACCAGTGGATTCATCAGCAAGTTCTCCGTGTTCAAGGCCGCCGCACAGGGCGGCGCGGTGCCGCTGGTCATCATCGGTGTGATCTCCAGCGGGATAGCCGCCTACTTCTATGTGCGGGTGATCGTGTCGATGTTCTTCACTGAACTATCCGACGACACACCGCAGGTGGTGGCACCTAGCACCCTGAGCAAGACCGCCATCGCGGTCTGCGCCGTGGTCACCCTGGGGCTGGGCATCGTGCCGCAGCCGCTGCTCGACCTGGCCGACCACGCCGCCCAGCTACTGCACTAGGTCACCGGCACCTCGTCGCCGAATGCCAAATCCGTTACGGGCGAACGAAGAATCCTGCTCTGCGGTGAAGTCGCACCGGCGCCTAACGGACAGCGACACCGTGCCGGGTTTTAGAAGTTGAAAATACCCGATTGGAAGTTGCCCTCGTTGAAGGCGCCCGAATCGTGGTCACCGACATTGCCGGAACCGGAGTTGTTCGTCCCGTGGTTCCCTATGCCCGACGTGGCGGTGCCGAAGTTGTTAAAGCCGATGTTCAGGAAATCGCCCGAGTTGCTGAAGCCGACGTTGTAAGCACCATCCCCGGAGGGCCCAGCGAACGCGCCGGTGCCCGCGTTCCCGAAGCCAACGTTGTTGCCGGTACCCGCGTTCCAGAACCCGACATTGCCGCCGTCGCCGGAGTTTCCGATGCCCGAGTCACCGCCGGCGCCCGAGTTCCCGATTCCCACCTCGACCGAACCTCCTGCCGCGTTGTTGACGCCGGACGCGTTGTCCGCCGCGTTCCCATACCCGGACGTGAAGTTGCCCGTGTTGAAGAAGCCCGAGCTGAACAGGCCCTCATTTCCGATGCCCGAATGCGTACCACCGAGAAGGTTTGAGCTGCCGAAGCCCGTGTTGCCCCAACCCGAGTTCCAAAGCCCGTGTCCCAGCTACCCGAATTGCCGAAACCGGTGTTGCCGGTGCCCGAGTTGCCGTAGCCCACGTTGCCGGTGTACGTACCCAACACCCCGACCGAGGTGGTGCCACCAGAGTTGAAGCCGCCCATGTTCAGGAAGCCCGAGTTGGCGGAGCCCATGTTGAAGGAGCCCGAGTTGAAGATCCCGGTGTTGTGGTAACCGGCGTTTCCGTACCCGACATTCTGCAGACCCGCGTTGGCGATGCCCATGTCGAAGTTGCCCGCGTTCAACGCGCCCGAGCTGTGGGAGCCCGTGTTGGCGATGCCCATGTCGTGGTCGCCAGCGTTCAGAAGACCGCTGGAGAAGTTGCCCGAGTTCCAAAACCCGCTGTTGAAGGTGCCAGTGTTCAACATCCCGCTGTTGTAGCTGCCGGAGTTGAGGATGCCCGAGTTCGCGGTGCCGGTGTTGAGCAGACCTGCGTTCCCGCCGGCGCCCCCCACTTCCAGGGTTCCGCCGCCCGAGTTGAAGAACCCGTGGTTGTTGGTTCCGGAGTTGAACAGGCCGGTGTTGCCGGTCCCGGATTTGAACCCGCCGAACCCGAACTGGTTGTCGCCGGTCAAGCCGATACCGATGTCGTGGTTGCCGGTGTTGGCGATGCCGAAGTTGCCGTAGCCGGTGTTGGCGAAGCCGGTGTTGGCGAAGCCGGTGTTGTAGCTGCCGCTGTTGCCCAGGCCGTAGTTGTCGATACTTCCGTTGGAGTTGAGGCCACCGATGCCAAACCGTCCGTCGCCGACAAGGCCGATGCCGATGTCACCGTTACCGTTGTTACCGATACCGAAGTTGAGGCTGCCGAGCCGTAGTTACGGAAGCCGATGTTGTCACTGCCGTGGTTCTGGATGCCGATATTCCCGTTACCGATGTTGTGCAAGGCCGAGAGCGTGATGGGGTCGCCGTACAGGGGCCCGCTCTGAATACGGGTTTCGGAGCTTCCGTTACCGATACCGACGTTGAAGTCACCGAAGTTGCCGGCGCCCCAGTTCTTCAGGCCGAAGTTTCCGAGCCCGAGATTATTGGCGCCGAGGTTTCCGCTGCCGACGTTGTGGATGCCCGTGTTGCCGTCACCGACGTTATTGCCGCCGAAGTTTCCGCTGCCATAGTTGTTGACGCCGAAGTTGCCGATGCCGAAGTTGTCGGCGCCGGTGTTGGAGGCGGCGGCGCCTGGGCAGCCTGCGGCAGGCTCTTTAGCAATTGCGGCAAGTTCACCAGGTTCGAGGCGGCTGCCGAGGCCCCGCCGTGGTAGCCCACCATCGCGGTTACGTCCTGGGCCCACATCTGCTCGTATTCGGACTCGATCGCCGCTATCACCTGTGCGTTCTGGCCGAACAGGTTCGACGTCACCGCTTGCACCAAGTTCGAACGGTTGACCGACACCAGCGCCGGGTGCACGGTCGCCGCCAACGCCGACTCGAATGCGCCGGCCACCGCTTGGGCCGAGGCAGCCGCTCCGGACGCGTGGCCCGCTGCCGCACTCAACCAGTTGGAGTATGGCGCGGCCGCCGCTGCCATTGCCACCGACGCAGGACCCTGCCAGGCCTGACCGGCCAAGCCCGAGACCAGCGACGAAAACGAGTCCGCCGCCGAGCCCAGCTCGCTGACCAATCCTTCTCAGACCGTTGCTGCCTCCAACATCGGAGAGGAACCCGGACCCGTGAACATCAACAACGAATTAATCTCAGGTGGAGCAGTCAAGAAACTCATGAGAGCGTCCCTCCCCTAGGCACGACAACAACTTCTTCCCCCGGGACCGTTGCGTGCCCGAAACGCCACCACCCCGTAAATGCGGATTTTAGACACACGTGAGCGCTCGTGGTGGTGTGAATCACAGTTTTTTTACTGCACGAGTTTTGAATTTAACGACCCACGAACGGGCGCGTGGCCAGTACGTAGATCGCCACGACAGCCAGCGGTGCCGCCAACGGCAGCCACGGCAACTGCAGCGGGAACGAGGTTGCGACCAGCCCGGCGAAGGCGAATCCGACGGCGGCGACAATCGTTGGCCAGCTTCTGATTAGGGCGTCGGCGTATCGACACACCAGGTAGCCGGCCGCGCAAAGTCCCGAAAGGGCTGCGAGCAGGTGCGACGGATCGGACAGCACCATGGTGAACACCGACAGCAGCACGGCAAGCGTCGCGATCGGCCGAAGCGCCATGCCCATGCCCACCGCTATTGCCGCGGCCCCGGCGGTGGTCACCGCCGGTCCGTGTGTTCCAACGGCGGCCGAGCCCACCATGACGAGGCCGAATACCAGTGCAAGAGCACGATTTCGGAGTTGACTGATCGCTGCCATGCTATCGCCGTCCCCGCGCCCGGCGCCCGCGGTCGGGCAGCACACCCATGGACTGCTCCAGGCTGCGATCCGCCCGCCAAGAGATGACGTCCACCCCGACGGTGGCCATGTCGCGATACATGGCCGAGCGCTGCAGCGCCCACATCCGATCCACCAGGGGATCCTGCTCTCCTTCAAACGGGGAGCTGTCGAGAATGTCGACGGCGATTACGACATGGCCGCGTTTGCGGAGGTCGATCAGGGCCAGCGCGAACTCCGTATCCAGCAGGGTGGAGAAGGCGATGACGATCGCTCCCGCCGGAACGGCCGCGCGCGGCGCCAGTGTCCCTGTTGTGCTTTCGAATTGGTCACCGGCGCCGAGCACGGTGTCGAGCACGCGATAGAACTGGCGCTGCCCGATGTCAGCGCCCAGCCAGCGCGGCCGGTTGCCGCCGAGCGCGACGATCCCCGCGCGATCACCGTTTCGCAGCGCGGTCTGCACCACCTGAGCCGCGCCCCGCACGATTCGTTCGGTCGCCTCCGTCGCCGGGCCCGGGGGCTGCCGGTAGGTGTCGATCAACACCACCACGTCGGCCGCCCGGTCGGTGAGCCGCTGCGTCACGTGCAACTGACCGCGGCGGGCACTCACCGGCCAGTTCACCGCCCGCAGTTGATCTCCCGGCACGTAGGGGCGAATGTCGGCGTACTCGACGCCCGGGCCGATATGCCGGGTGAGATGGGCCCCAAGGCGGTCGAGCAATTCGGTCTGCGGGATGGACGTCGGCTGCGGCGGCGTCAACGGAAACACGATCACCACCGCCGCGTCGACCGTCGCCGTCCCGGCCAGCAGCCCACCGCGCGCCGTTACTTCGAGGCGGGCCCGGATCGGGTATCGACCCCACCGTTGTGCCACGGCCGCAGCGGTTTTCACCAGACCCGGTTCCTCATCGAGACCCTCGAGCTGCATCCCATCGACGGCTTCCACGTTGAGCTGCACCGCCGCCCCGCCGCTGTCCTGGGTAACCCACACCTTCACCCGCGCCTGCTCGTTCTCGAAGCATCGCTGAGAATCCGGCTCCGCGTGGACCAGGATCGTCGGCACCGGGCGCTGCCAGCTGATCGAGCACAGCACACCGAGCAGCGGCGCCGCGAACGCGATCAGTTGCCATCGCGCACCGATCACGGCGGCGGCCAGCGCGACCCCCGCGCAGGTCGCAAACGCCCGTGTCAGTGCTGATGGGCGCCAGCGCAACTGGGCTTCGCGGGTTTCGATCACGCCGAACTCATCCGGTTCGGGGCACCGGCAAGCGCCGCAACAGCTCGCCGACGACGTCGGCGCCCTGAATCTTTCGCACCCACATCTCCGGGCGCAACGTGATCCGGTGCGCGACCGCCGCGACGGCGAGCGCCTTGACGTCTTCGGGGATCACATAATCGCGGCCGAGCAGCAGTGCCCGGGCACGGGCCAGTTGAACCAGGTCGAGTTCGGCTCGTGGGCTGGCGCCGACGGCGATCTGCGGGTGATGCCGGGTAGCGGTGGCCAGCGACACCACATAGTGCAGGACGTCATCATGCACCGTGACGTGCTCGACCGATTCGCGCATCGCCAGCAGATCGTGCGCGTCCACCACTTGATTCACCGTCGGCTCACTCGAACCGCGTTCCAGGCGGCGGCGCAGCATCGAGGTCTCGTCGCTCTCGGAGAGGTATCGCAGTTCCAGCCGGATCGCGAACCGATCCAGCTGCGCCTCCGGTAGCGGATAGGTGCCTTCGTACTCGATCGGGTTGTCGGTGGCCAGCACGATGAATGGCTTTGGCAGCTTATGAGTTTCGCCGTCGATGCTCACCTGGCCTTCGGCCATCGCCTCCAGCAACGCCGCCTGGGTCTTAGGCGGCGTGCGGTTGATCTCGTCGGCGAGCAACAGGTTGGTGAAAATGGGCCCTTGCCGGAACGCGAAGCGGCCCGACTGCATGTCGTAGATGGTCGAACCGAGCAGGTCCGCCGGTAGCAGATCGGGCGTGAACTGCACCCGCGTGAATCCGAGCCCCAGCGCGGCGGCGAAGGACCGCGCGATCAGCGTCTTGCCGAGGCCGGGCAGATCTTCGATGAGCACGTGGCCGCGCGCAAGCACGGCGGTGAGGATCAGCGTGAGCGCGAAGCGCTTCCCCACCACGGCACGTTCGATCTCGTCGAGCACCGCCTCGCAGTGGGCCGTGGTCTTACCAGCAGGCATAGCGGCCGGCAGGGTCATATCCCGATCGCACCCCCTTTCATACCTGCTCCAACCTCTGCAGAATCTCTTCGAGCTTCGCACGTCCGGGACCGGGTTCGTGGGCTCCCGTGCGCGTGACATTGTTGGGGTTGACCCATTCCCACAGTTCGGGGCCGAAGAGCATTTGCCCGCTGGCGTGAAATGCCGTCCGATCTTTGGCCTGCCTGTGTCCGGTGGCGATTTCGAATCGTCGTGCCAGCATCGGACGCAGATGCCGGTCCCAGTCCGCCCGGGTGGAGTCCGACCGCCGGATCGTCGTCTCGGTGGTGACCAGCCAGCGGCGCAACGCATCTCCCAGATCGTCGGCGTCCGGCTCGACCTCGGGTTGGATCCCATGTCCAAGGAAACGACGGATATTGAGCAGCACCAGCGCCGCGGCAGCACCGGACGCCGCGAGCACGAACCGGCGATCATGCAGTATCAGTGCCAGCAGCTCCGTTCCGACGATGAGGCAAACACCGAGGGCGATAAGCCTTTTCATACTGAGCTCGCCGCGAGTTCGTCGAGGACCAGCTGAAGCACCCGCACCGCCACCTCACGATGCCCCTCGTTCATGACATGCGGGCTGAATCGCGCCTCCTCGAACAGGTTGACCAGCTGCACGGCGTTATCGGCATGCAGTGCATGGTGTTCGACCGCGCGGGCAAGCACCTCGGTCGGGGTGTCGAAGTCCTGGGGCACCGCTCCCGGGACATTGGCGAGTTCACGTTCCATCGCCGCGTAACAGGCGATGATCGCCTCCCGTGGTTCGCGGCTGAGGTCGGCCATTTCGGCCAGCCCGACTTCCGCCGCCCGGACCAGTTCCGAATGCTTGGTGGGTGCACCGGATTCGGCGTAATCGTCAGCGCTGATGCCCGGCGCCGGGCCAAACCGCCCAAGCCACCGCCTCCGGGTGTTGATCACCGCCGACGCGACGATTATCAGCAGCAGCGGGACCGCGCTCGCGAGCAGGACCCCGACCATGTCCCCGGGGTCGTTTTGCCGGTTGTGCTTCGGCGGCGGGACGGTGTCGTGCGCCGGCGGCGGCGTGGCCGGTTGCAGCGGTTTTGAAGGCGGCGCCGGCGAAACCTCGTGGGGCACGAATAAGTGCGCCAGCATCATCGCGATCAGCAGCCACGCCACGATCACCGCGAGCCCGATCAACAGCACGCGCCAGCTCGGCCGGCCCTTGCCGCCGCCGATCATGTCGGACACATCGAACGCGGTGGGCGCCGCCGCACGTGGGTCCCGCAACCGCGCGATGACCGCGACCGTCATGAGGGCGAGCGTTCCGGCCAGGGCCGCGATCACGAACATCATCGCCGCCCGGTTGCCGCCTGCGTCCGCGAGGGGCCCACGGACCTGTGCGGGAAGATACCCGCGCAGGGCGGCGGCGGCGGCGATCAGCAGCACGATCAGCGCAACGACGCGCCCCGTCGGCTTGTCGATACCGGGCATGTGCACACCTGCCTGCCGCCGTTGCGGCATAGGCTTTTTTCATACTGGCATGTCAGACGCGCCTTATCCACAGTCGGCAGTTCATCCACACATCCGTCGCCGGCAAGGCTCTTTTCGCACAATTGTTCGATAGTGTCGAGGGATGGGTTTTCTGGGCGCCGAGGCGGCACAAGAGCGGATCAGCGCTGCTCTTGACGCGATCGACGCTGCCCACGACGTGCTGCGGGACACCTCGTCGGACCTTGTCGGCATCGACTTTCGCGTCACAGTGGCCGAACGGCTCGAGACTCAGGAGCGGGTCAACCGCGGGCTGATGTATCGGTTCTTCGCAGAAATCGCCGACCCGCCCGACGGGACAGGGTTCCTACCGATGGTGCGCGACATGTTGTGGGCACGGCTGCGTATCACTCCCCAAGAAATCACGCGCCGTTTCAAATTGGCAGCGCGGATTCGACCGCGGCGGTCGCTTACTGGTCCGCCCGTGCCGCCGGAGTTACCGGAGTTGGCGGAAGCGGTGCAAGCCGGCACCGTCGGCGAAGATCATATTCGGGCCGTGTGCCGAGCCGTCGACGTGCTGCCCGCCCGCGTTCCGCCCAACGAGGTGGCAGAAGCCGAGCGCACGCTGGTACAGCACGCGACCAAACTCGACGCCGGGGTCGTCACAAAGCTGGGCCAACGGATCGCCGACCACCTCAATCCTGACGGGCTTTTCAATGACAACGACCGGGCGCGCCGCCGCGGACTACGGCTGGGCCCCCAGGAACCCGATGGGATGTCCCGATTGTGGGGTTTCCTCGACCCCGAAGCGCGCGCGTACTTCGAAGCCATTGAGGCCGCGGTGCGGCCAGGGCGCCACCAGCCTGACAGCGCGAACGAAGAGCCCGATGCGCGTGATGCGCGCACACCCGCCCAACGCTGCCATGACGCGCTCAAGTTAGCCATGGAAACCGCGATTGCAGCCGGCCGGATGGGTCAGCACCGCGGTCACCCCGTCACGGTGGTCGTCACCACGACACTGTCCGAAATCAACCAAGCCGCGCACGCGGTAGCCGACCCATCGCTCCCGATGCCTACACCCGCAAGAACCGGCGGCGGCTCACGGCTGTCGATGCGGGATCTTATCCGTATGGCCGCCAAGGCAATCCATTACCTGGCGGTGTTCGACGACCATACAGAGCGACCGCTGTATCTGGGTCGCCAGAAACGGGTGGCCTCCGCTGACCAAAGACTCGTCTGCTACGCGCGCGACCGCGGCTGCACCCGTCCCAACTGCCTCGAACCGGGCTATCACTGCGAGGTCCATCATTCGCCGGACTGGGCAAAGGGTGGCCGGACCGATGCTGACAAGCTGTTTTTCGCCTGCGGCTGCGACCATGGTGCGGCGAGCCGGGGCGAACAGCGCACCGAGGTCACCGAGAGTGGGCGACTTGGCTGGACCGATGGCAGTGGGCCACCCGAGATCAACCGCGCTCACCACCCCGATGAACTGCTGCGCGGAGATCCCGACCCGCCGACAGCTAACCCAACGTGAACGGCCGGAAGCTGCCGTCGAGGACCTCTCGGTGACCGATCGTGCGCCCGGTGATCGCACTTGCGTCCACCAACGCCAACCCCACCGCCGCCGCGGCGAACTCCTCCGCAGAGGCGGTCTCATCGAACTCGCGGGCGTAGTACGCCAGGCCTGGTGTGAGGATCGGTTTCGACGGCGACAACGCGTTCACCGCGATGTTGTGGTCGGCGAGATCGAACGCGGCGCACTGGGTGAGATGCTCGAGCGCCGCCTTGGACCCGCCGTAACCCGGCAGCACTCCCCCGCTGCGGTCGGGGTAGGGCCCGTCGCCGGGAAACCGCGAGGCCACCGAGGTGATGTTGATGATCGAACCACCGCCCGCGGCGATCATGTCCGGGCACACCATCTGCATCAGCTCGTAGGCCGCGAACACCGCGATGTCGAAGTGCCGGCGGTATGCGGCCAGCGGCGTGCTGACGAAGCCCGGCCAGCCAGGCTTGGCGCCGCTGCCGGGCGACCCAGGCGCTTTGGCGCGCCGCTCGGCACCGGGCACCGGCGGCCGACCGGGCGCGGTGAACGCCGCATTGTTGACCAGGATTGTGATGGGGCCCAAGGCATCTCGGGCCTCACCGACCAACCGCGCGATATCGTCGCGGTCGGTCAAATCGGCACGGACCGCGACGGCACGCCCGCCGGCGGCCTCGATGTCGGCGACCGTCTCACCGATGGTCCCGGGCAACCGGTCGTTCCACACCTGTTCGGTGCGGCCGACGACGGCCACCGCCGCGCCCTCGGCCGCGAGCGCCAGCGCGATCGCCCGGCCCAGGCCGCGGCTGGCGCCCGTGACGATCGCGGCCCGGTCCGCAAGCCGGCGCGTCACCGGGTAACCCCGTGCACCACGATCGCGGTGGTCTGATCCACCCATGCGTCATCGAGCTTTTCGTCCGGGCGCAGCAGCATCCGCAGCATGGTCGCTCCCCCGATCAACTCGATCAAGCGGTCAGGATGCACATCGGGGTGGGCTTTTCCGCGCTCGACGGCCTCGCGCAGCCGCACCCCCACCGCGGCGAACAGCTCGGCGAATCGCGACATCACCCGCGCGTTGAGCTCGGGGTCGGCCGTCATGTCGGCCACCAAACCGGGCAACGCGGACCGCACCACCGGGGTGGTGAACACGTCGCGCGTCGCCTCGATCATCATCCGGATGTCCGCGGCGAAGTCGCCGGCCGGAGCCTCCAGCGCGCTGGGCGCCACCGGGAACGCCGCCTCGTGGACCAGCTCGGCCTTGCTGGACCAACGGCGGTACAGCGCGGATTTGGTGGTTCCGGCGCGCTCGGCGACGGCGGCCAGGCTGAGGTTCGAATAGCCGATCTCCACAAGCAGTTCCGCCGTCGCCGAGAGGATGGCCGCGGCAATGCGCGGGTCCCGGGGGCGGCCGGCACCCGGCGCCTTCTCGAGCCTGGAGTCGAGCGTGGGCGGGTCTGCT
>NZ_JBKQQD010000555.1:0-11042 GCF_052144515.1 Mycobacterium sp.
GGCGCCGCGGCGCCGAACGACGGCTGGGTGTCTTGGGTGTCCGCGCGGACCGGGATCTCGCCGACGTAGGCGAAGCTTGGGCTCAACTGCTGGCCCAGGTGCTCGGCGAACTGCGTGCAGCTGCCGAACCGCTGCGACGGATCTTTGGCCATCGCGGTGGCAAACACCGCATCCAGACCCGCCAACTCGGGGCGACGCGCGCCGATCGAGGGCGGCGGGGCGTTGACATGGCGACCGATCACCACCGCCGGATTGGAGTCCTCAAACGGCGCCACCCCGGCCAACAAATGAAAAGCGGTGCAGGCCAACGCATATTGATCGGCCCGCCCATCAATCGGCTCACCCCTCAACTGCTCGGGCGCCGCGTAATTCACCGTGCCCACCGTCATGTTCGTCGCCGTCAGGCCCGCCGCGTCATCGATGCTGCGCGCGATGCCGAAATCAGCCAGAAAAACCCGCCGCAGCCCTCCGTCGGGATCGGCCAACAAGATGTTGGCCGGCTTGACGTCGCGGTGCAACAACCCTCGATGGTGGGCGTAATCCAGCGCCGAGCCCACCGCGGCGATGATGGAGGCCGCCTCGTCGAGGGGCATCCCGCCCGGAAAGCGTTCGCGCAAGAAGCGGCCCGCGTCGGTGCCGGCGACATAGTCCATCGAAATCCAGAACTGGCCGCCCTCTTCGCCGCGATCGTGAATCCGCACGATGTTGGGATGCGACAGACCGGCCGCCAGGTCCGCCTCGCGCAGAAATCGCGCCCGAAACTCCGCATTGGCGGTCAAATCCGCCGGCAACACCTTCAGCGCATCCTGGCGCGGCAACCGCGGATGCGACGCCAGGTAGACGGTGCCCATCGCGCCCGCGCCCAGCACCCGCACGATGGTGTATCCGGCGAACACCTGGCCACCCACAAGTGACATGGGCAAATCGTAAATCCTCTTTGTGGGCACCTCATATCCTTTCCCAGCAATAGGGCGGGGCCGGTTCCGCACACGCCCTCCGGCCACCCACTGTCATCGCATTTCGTCCTGGCTGGACGATGGCCGACGACACCTAGGGTGACGGACACCGCTTGCCGGATAGTCGCGGATTTCTTGCGAAATTCTTGCGGCTATTGCTTGGTCCCGGTCACCTGCCGCAAGCCGCGTTCGGTCCCCCGCGACGAACGCGAGGTCGGCCGGAGGCCGAGGGTTCGCACGGAGGCCTCGACGTAGATTTCGGCGCGCTCGAACAGGATTCGTGGTCCGGCAAACTCCGACGGACACACGTCTCCCGTCCGTTCCCGCCACAGGTGAAGGCGAAGCGCGAGCTCATTCGCAATCCTGGCCAATCCGTCACGTTCCTCCCCGAGGAGCAGGTTGTTCAACTCGCTGGGGTCGTCGGGCAGGCTGTAGAGCTCGCGCGCCGGCCGCGGCCCTTCTGCATAGTCGAATACGGCTTTCCCGGAGGGACTGTCCTGGATGTCCAAAGGTAAGTCCACGAGGTGGCGTGGCGCGTAGTTCTCGATATAGCTGTATTCCTTAGTGCGAATGGCACGCATCGGATCAAAGGAATCGTGAAAGGTCTTCTCGGTGAACACCTCCCGGCGAGCGGGTGCGGCATCCGGTGTCGGCCGGAGCAGATGGTTCACGTGCGAGACGCCTTCCACTTCGGCCGGTATCTCTATGCCGAACATGTCGAGCAGCGTCGGGAGCAGATCGACACCGCTGAACAACTCGTCATAGACGCGCGGCGCGATGCCCAGCCTCGTGGGCGGTCGGATGATCAACGAGATCTCGGTGCCGGCGCCGTACAGCATGGACTTCGCGCGCGGAAAGGGTGCGCCGTGGTCGCTGAAGAAAACCACCCACGTGGTGGCGTCCAATCCGGTGTCTGCAAGCGTGTCCAGCAGGCGGCCGACCGCCGCGTCCGCCACCGCGATCGCCCCATAGAAATCGGCGAAGTCGCTGCGGACTTCCGCGACGTCCGGCAGGTAGGCGGGCACTTCGACGTCCTCGAGTTGCGCCGGCCGATACCGGTCGCGCGACTCCCCCGACCAGGGCCGATGCGTTTCGAAAAAACCCGCCGTCAGCAGGAACGGGTCGCTGCCATCGAGCGGCGCGCTCTCGGTCAGCCATTCCTGCGCTTTGGCGACGACATATTCGCAGTGGGAGTCGGACACGTCGAATTCGTCGAAGCCGAGCCGCGCCGGGAACGACGTTTCGTGTTGCATCCCGAATAGCGCCGAGTACCAGCCGGCGTCCGACAGAATCTGCGGTAGTGTGCGGACCCCTTCGCGGTACTCAAAACCGTGATGGGCCAATCCGATCAGGCCGTTGCTGTGCGGATACCGACCGGTGAATATTGCCCCGCGCGACGGTGAGCACTGAGGGGCGGCAGCGTGGGCGCGGGTGAACAGGATGCCCTCGGCGGCCAAGCGATCCAGGCACGGGCTCGAAACCCCGCGATGCCCGTACGCCCCGAGCCAGCGGCCGGTGTCGTGCCAGTTCACGATAAGCAGGTTGTCGTCTCGCCGCTCCGTCATGCTCAGCAAGCTTGCCCGAGGGGCGACCAAAATTGTTGGGTATCCAGAGGATTACGTCGGAACCCGATGGATCACGAAGATTCGGGCAGCATGCGAGAAGACGACGACCATGACAACCGCACCGGTGGGACTTCGCGTGCCGTTTGCGTGTTTGCCGAATGCCGGCGCGTCGGCCTGAGCAGCAGTGTGCTCAGCAGCAACGCCCCCGCCACCACGACGGGGACGGTCCAGGCGCGGCGTATCGCGATGGCTGCGTGGCATTGGCCTACGAAGTGGGTTCCGGCCGCGTCGGCGGTAGCGGCCTGAGTCCAATCGCTTCCGAACCCACTGCCGCAGTTGATTTGGAATCCCCACTGGTCGAAGTCGGAGAGGAAGACGGGAAACCGCAGCGCCAATAGACCGCCGACCAGCAGCAGGATGCCGGTCATGAGGATGAGCAAGCGTGGAGTCGACATATTTGCCAGCGCAGTCGCGATCGCGGACTTCTTATTCCGCCGCTGGGAGTTCTGGCCCATTTCGCGTGCCATCTCCCGGTCCATGCGGGCGGATTCGAAAAGACCCAGATCCTGCGGATCGTGCTGCGGCCGGTGAAGGTCCGGTGAAGCCGCGGGCATGTCGTTGAACACAGGCATCGAATGCCTCCCTCACGCATAGCAGAGCTGAGTATGGCCTTATATACCCAGCATCAACACGTGGGTGCACGAAGAAATTCCATGACCGCAGTCTGCGGAAAGCTGACTTCACCCAGTCGATGCTGGTGAGCGTTCATCCGATCGCCGCACGGGCATTCTCCGGGCGGACCGCCCGGACGGTCCCCGGCGCACCCCGACCGCTCGCCTGCGCACCCGAAATAGCCACCGTGGCCGGCTCACCGGCGAGCCCTGCAGGCGTGCGATGCGTAGGGTGCCAAAGATCAGCACCGCCGCTATCGGCAACTCCCCCAGCACGGCGGTGAGGACCGATACCACGAAATCGCCGCGTCTGGCGGTCAGCACGTCGAACCAGGCGTCGCACACGAGCAGGACGCCCGTCGTAAACGCAAACAACGTCAGCAGGTGGTGCTGGACGAAGCCCAGTACCGCGGTGGCAATCATGAAGCTCAGCAGCAAGATATCGAAGCCGACCCAGGTCAGCTGCCAATGCTGGGCGCTGTAGCTCTGCGGCAGGGTGAGCCCGAGGTAGATGGTCCACGGGATCAACGCGATCGCGGCGCACAGCGCCAGCCACTCGCGGGTCCGGCGGATCTGGATGACACGCCGCGAGCGCATCACTGACTGCTTCCCACCAATTCATGACCCGCACCTACATGCCTGGCTAGCACTGGCGGCATCAGCAGCAGTCGGCCCATGGGGGTGATCGTAGTGCGGCTGCCGGTGGTTAGCTTCAGGGATGCAACGCGTACCAGAGCTGGCCCGTCAGCTATACGACCGCTTCGAGCCAGTTCATGCCGTGACGTATTTCGCGCCGGAGGCGCGCGCGGCGATGGACGACCTCGGTTACCGCGGGTTCTGGATGGGTTACTTCGCGGCCCGATCGGCCCCACTGGGCCAGGTGGCCCCCGAAGTCGTGACCGCGCTGTTTTACAACTTCGCACCCGCGCGGGCGGCGAAAGCTCTTCCCGCGGCGTGGGAAATCGCGGGGCCACAGGTTGTGTTGCGGGCCCGCGAAGCCTCGGCGGTGGCCGCGTTACGGCGCTACGGCGTCATCGACGACGAAAACGTCCGCGCGGCAGCACAATTGGCTGGGAGGGCCGCACAGGCGTCCGTGGACGGTCGGCCACTGTTCGCCGCCAACCTCGCCTTGCCCTGGCCAACCGGTCCGGTTGCCGCGCTCTGGCACGCCACAACTCTGCTGCGCGAGTATCGCGGCGACGGTCACGTCGCGGCGCTGGTCGCCGCGGGCATCTCCGGGCGGGAATCCAACGTATTGCAATGCGCGGCCGGCGCGGTGCCCCAGGACTACATCAAGCGGACCCGTCACTACGACGACGCCGAGTGGCGGGCGTGTGAGCGCAGCCTGGCTGCTCGCGGTCTCCTCACCGACGCTGGATCCTTGACCCCGGCCGGACGCGACCTCAAAGACCACATCGAGACCACCACTGACGCGCTGGCGCTGCGCGCGTTCGACTTTCTCGACGACGCCGAGGTGGAGGCGTTGTTGCGCGCGTTGACACCGATCGCGCGAACGGTGATCGCTGGAGGTGACATGCCCGCCGTCACGCCGATGACCCTGCGACGGGATTTTTAGGTCACAGGCAACTGCTATACGACCTGAACGTCGGTAGGCGACCAGAACGCTCGCATCGACGTGATTCTGGCGTCCTCGTCGAACTCCATCACCGAGATGGGCGAGATGCGTGTGCGGCTGTCCCCGGCATCGATAGTGAGGTGCCACAAAAACGCCGCCTCGCTGCCCGCGATACGCAGTTGCGCGAGTTCGGTCTCTTTCTTGACACCTTCGATCGCCGCGTAAAACTCGTGTACGGCGTCGTGGCCGCGCCGGAGATCGGATCCGACTGGGTCCTCGATAGTGGCATTGGCGGCGTACAGGGTCACGACATCGTCGGCGGTGCCCTTGGCGAGGAACTCGAGATAGCGATTGACGGTTTGCGCGATGGCTTCCTGGGACGGCATTGTTCGGACGCTACACGGCGCACTCAGCACGGCTGCGGGTTCGTCGCGTTAGCGCTCCGCCGACTCGTCCGCCTGCTCGGTGTCGGCCAGCGTCAAGGGCAACGCCAGCTCTTCCAGCGGGCGTTGTTCGGCCGCCACACCGAGCCACAGTTCGACCACGCCCGCAACCGCCATCACCGCCGCTCCGATCAGGAATGACCACACCACCTCACCGCGCTGTCCGGAATTGATCAACTGACCGAACAGCAGCGGGCCGGTGATGCCGCCGATCGCTGTGCCGACCCCGTAGAAGAACGCGATCGCCAGCGCCCTGGTCTCCATCGGGAATATCTCGCTGACGGTCAAGTAGGCCGCGCTTGCACCCGCCGAGGCGAGGAAGAACGCCGCCGCAAGCACGGCGATGAACGCCCAGACGCCGCCGGCCTGGGTCGCAACCAGCACCGCGAGGACAATGGCCACCACAGCAGAACCGACGTAGGACAGGGTGATCATCGGTTTGCGGCCGACGGTGTCGAACAGCCGCCCGAGCACCAGGGGGCCGAAGAAGTTACTCAGCGCCCACAGGATGTAGAACAGCGGCACCTTTGCGGCCGGCACTGCGTAGAACCCACTCAGCAATGTGCCCAGATTGAACGTCACGCCGTTGTACAGGAACGCCTGCCCGATGAATAGTGCCAGCCCCAGGACCGCGCGCCGAGGATAGAGGGTGAATGCCACCTTGGCGATCTCAAGGAACGAAATCGCCTGGCGCTGACGGATTCTCAGCGGCCGTCCTTGGGGCTCGGGCAGCGGTCGGCCCGTTTCCCGTTGCACATCGGATTCTATTTCGCCGACGATCCGCTCGGCTTCCTCGTCGCGCCCGTGAATGAACAGCCAGCGTGGGCTCTCCGGAACGTTACGCCGGACGAGGAGGACAAAGATGCCGAAGAAGGCACCGATGCCGAAGGCGAGCCGCCAACCGATGTTCGCCGGGAAGTTCGACGTGTCGAGCAGGACCAGTGCGCCGGCCGCGCCGGCGGCCGAGCCCAGCCAGTATGTCCCGTTGATCACCAGGTCCACCCGACCGCGCACCCGCGCGGGGATCAACTCGTCGATCGCCGAATTGATGGCAGCGTATTCGCCCCCTATGCCGGAGCCGGTGAAGAAGCGCGCGACGAAGAAATACCAAGGCGCGAACGCGAATGCGGTCGCAACGGTGGCGATCAGATAGACCGCGAGGGTCAGCATGAACAGATTGCGCCGTCCGAAGCGGTCGGTCAGGTGACCGAAGAACAATGCGCCCAAGCACGCACCGGCGATGTAGAACGCCGCCGCCGCGCCGATGTCTGCGGCGTTGAGTTCGATGCCGCTGCCGTGCTCCGTGAGCCGGGACGACACGTTGCCGACCATCGTGACCTCGAGCCCATCGAGGATCCACACACAGCCGAGGCCGACGACGACGCGCCAATGAAACCGCGCCCAGGGCAGCCGGTCCAGCCGTGCCGGGACTTGGGTCGTGATGGTTCCGGTTTGCACGCGTTCGCTCATCTGCCTCCGATCTGGGTGAATCAGAGAATTACCCAACCACGCTGTATCGCAAGCCTCAAAGCGTATGCCGGCTTATCGAAGGCCTAAACGTCTATGCGTTGGAAACCGTTGTTGCGGTACCGCTCGACGCACGTTCCTCGCCTGACCTTGCCACTCGTGGTGATGGGGATCGAGCCAGGTTCCACCGGAACGAGATCGGCGACGCTGAGGCCGTGCGACTTCGATATCGCCGAGGTCAATTCGCCCTTGATGGCGTCGAGCTTGGCCATCTCGTCCTGCTGGGAGTCGCCCCGCTTCTTGACTTCGATGATGACGACGAGCTTCTCGGTCTTGTTCTGCGAAACAGCGATCGCCGCGCAGCGACCCCCGGTGACTTCCTGGACCGTCGCCTCGATGTCGTCGGGCGAGTGGTTACGGCCATACACGATCAAGAGATCCTTGATGCGGCCGACAATGAACAATTCGTCGTCGTAGACGAAGCCTGAATCTCCGGTTCGCAGCCACGGACCCTCCGGGGTGCCCGGCGACGGATCGACCAGCTTCGCACTGAAGGTGTCCTCCGACGCCTGCGGGTTTTGCCAGTAGCCGGCGGCGACGTTGTCGCCGTGAACCCAGACCTCTCCGACCTTGCCGGCGGGGTTCTCCACTCGGGTGTCCGGGTTGACGATTCGCACCGTGGCCGCACGGGGCACGCCGCAGCCGACCAGATCGACGCCACCTTCGTCGCCGCCCGGCTGCGCATGACCGGCCGACAGCCTCTCGTAGTCGAATCGCGCGGTCATCGGCGGTCGCCCGGGCGGGTTCGACGTCGCGTACACCGTCGCCTCCGCGAGGCCATACCCTGGCCGCAGCGCGGTGTCGGGAAGGTTGAACCGGGCGAACCGCGTGGTAAAACGCCTGATCGTCGCCGCGTGGACGCGTTCGGCACCGAAAGCGAACGTATGCACATGCCCCAGGTCGAGCCCCGCCATGTCCTCGTCGGAAACGCGTTTCACAGCGAGCTCGTAAGCGAAGTTGGGCCCGCCGGTGTAGGTCCGCGTGCTGCGGGCCACCGTCTGTATCCACCGGGCGGGCTTCTGCAGAAACGCCATCGGGCTCATGACCACGGTGCGAAGTCCCGCGACTATCGGAAAGGCCATGCCGCACATCAGGCCCAGGTCGTGATAGAAGGGCAGCCAAGAAACCACGGTGGTGTCCGGCGGTGCAACCTTGCCGAGGTCCTCGAAAGTGTCGGAGGTCAACTGCCCCAGATTCGCCATCACGTTGCGGTGCGTCACCATGACACCGGCGGGTGTACGGGTGGATACGGACGTGTATTGCAAAAACGCCGCGCCTACCCGATTCTCGGGCATCGTCGCGGTTCCGCGCGGGCGGTCCAAGTCCAGCAAATCGACCTCAACGACCGATGGACCGGGTGCGTCGGACTGCGATTGCACCGAGTCGACGACAGTGCTCGCGACAGAGGATGTCGTGAGGATGAGCGACGGCGACGCGTCGCGCAGCACGGAATTGACGCGCTCATCGGCGGCCCCGCCCAGCGGAACCGACAGCGGAACTGCGATGAGTCCGGCCTGCAGTGCGCCCAGAAAAGCAACGATGTAGTCGAGTCCTTGCGGCGCGGATATCACCGCCCTGTCACCGGGCGACGCGCACTGCCCAAGCTCGTTCGCGACATTCAGCGTTCGCCGATACAGCTGCGACCAGGTCAGGCTTGATGTAACGCCGGACTCGTCCTGTTCGTAGTCGACGAACGTGAAGGCCGTGTCATCGGGCTGCAGACCGGCACGTTCGCGCAGCACAGCAGGGAGCGAAGGCTCCGTCATCGACACCCCGTCCCCCGACGGGCCGGTCCCGTCACTCGCACGGCCATCCAGTCTAGACACCTCGGCCACCGGCGCTGTGCGGGCGAAAAGCAACCCGCTACTCGGCTGTCGCGCGATCGGGTGAATTTCGCGAGGGGGCGGCCTGACCGAACAGCACCCGGCGGACGCGCAGCCGCCAGCGGCCCGGATCCGTCTCCGGTGCGGGATTCTCGCTGAGTCCGAACCGATCATGCAGGTTGGCCAACGGTTTGGGCGCCCACCAGTTGACCCGGCCGAGCACATGCATGAACGCCGGCACGAGGGCCATCCGTACCAGGGTGGCGTCGGCGAGCACCGCCACCGTCAGCCCGAAGCCGAACAACCGCATGAACGACACCTTCGCGGCCATCAGTGCCGCGAAGGAGATCGTCATGACCAGCGCCGCGGCCGTGATGACCCGCCCGGTATGGGCCACACCGAGCGCGACGCTCCTGTCGTTGGCACCCCACCCTTTGTGGGACGCCCGCCAGTACTCCCGGATCCGCGAGATGAGGAAGACCTCGTAGTCCATCGACAGGCCAAAGGCGATGCAGAACAACAACACCGGCAGTTCCACCCCCAGCGTGCCGGTCGCCGCGGTGCCCAGCCCGCCCAGGTGGCCCTCCTGAAACACCCACACCAGCGCACCGAACGACGCGGTCAGTGACAACGTGTTCGTCAGCACCGCCTGGAACGGCAACACCGCGCTACCGGTCAGCGCGAACATCAGCACCATGGTGACCACCGCGATGATGGTGAGCACCCACGGCAGCCGCGAAGAGATCGCATGCACGCTGTCTCGATTGCCCTGTGCCGCGCCGGCCAGCTGCACCGGTCTGCCGGCCGGGGTCGCAATGGCGTGCAACCGGTCGAGCTGGGTTATCGAGGCGGCGGAGTAGAGCGGCGCGGTGGTGGTCACCGTCAAAAAGGCGCTGCGGTCCCGGAGTCCGGCGGGCGACGAGGGCGGCCCGGGTTGCAGCCTGCCGCCGACGAACGTGCCGCGCGGTGACGAGGCCGACGACACGTCCGGTACCCGCGACAGAGCGGCGGCGTAGGCATCCAGGTCGGCGAGGGTCAGGTCGGTCGCGTTCGGGACCACGACGGTGGTGTCGGGGACCGCGTCGCCCGCGAAGTCGTTGCGGAGCTGGTCGCCGACCTGGCGCGCGGACGCCGAGGTGGGCAGCACGCGGTCGTCGGCGAAGCCCCACTTCACGTCGCGGAATGGTGCACCGAGCAGCAGTAGGAGCGCGGTGACGGTCAGGCCGATCGGCACCGCGTGGCTCATCACGAACTTCGTCCACCGGTACCAGAACCACTCCTCGACCGGCCGGGGCCGGCGGTGGGCGCGCCGCAGGATCCGGCGCACGTCCAACGAGTCGAGCCGATCACCCGGCAGCGCGATCGCCGCTGGTGTCACGATGATCGCCGCAGCCGCCGTGAACGCGACCACCGCCACCCCCGCGTAGGCGAAGGATTTGAGGAAATACGGGGGGAACAGCACCAGCGCCGCCATCGACAACGCGACCGTCATCGCCGAGAACAGGACGGTGCGACCGGCAGTGGCCATGGTGCGGATCAGCGCCACATCACGAGATTGGCCCTCCGCCAACTCATCCCGGTACCGGCTGAGGATCAGCAATGTGTAGTCGACGGCCAGCGCCATGCCCAACGCGACGGTCAGGTTCAGCGCGAAGATCGACACATCGGCGAACAGCGTGATCGTGCGCAGCGACGCCAGCGCACCGAAAATCGCGAAGAGGCCGATGGCCACCGGTAGCGCCGCCGCGACCAGGCCACCGAAAACCCAGACGAGCAACAAAAAACTCAGCGGCAGCGCTAGCGACTCCATGAGCAACAGGTCTCTCTGGGTTTGCTCGTTCACCTGCCAGGCGACGGCGGCGTCCCCGCCCGCGCGAACCGTGACGCCATCGCGGTCATGGACCAGCTCGTCGGCAAGCTGCTCGGCGTAGATCTGGGCATCGTTGTCGCCGCTGTTGATGGCGGCAACGATCAATCCCGCCTTGCCGTCCTTGCTGATGAACTTGCGCGCGGCGTCCCGCGACACGGTCCACGGCGACACCACCTGCCCGACATGCCGCGAGTTGCCCAGCCGCTGAGCGATATCGGCACCGACCGCGCTGGCTTGGGGCCCCAGCGCGCCGCCGTCGGACGTGACCGTGATCAGCAGGCCCATGTCGCCCTGGTCGAACTTTTTCGCGAGCAGCGCTGAGGCCTTTGACGATTCGGCGTTGGGATCGAGCTCCCCGCCGGCTGACAGCGACTTGACCACCGGGACGCCGAAGATCGCGGTACCGATCATCACGAGCACAGCCAGGGCGATGACCCGACGCGGGGCCGCGATGGCGAGTCGCGCCAGTCCGTGCAGCACGGCGCTCCTTTCTCGGTCGCTTGCTACTGCTAGTGCTCCGTCTGCGATTTGATCTGGTGAAGGGTCTCGCGGCCACGTTGGACTTTCGTGATGATGTCGTCGGCGCTGGCTTTCCAGATGAACGGTTTGGG
>NZ_JBKQQD010000556.1:0-3943 GCF_052144515.1 Mycobacterium sp.
CCTCGTCGCCTGCGCGCAGCCGCTGCGAGCCGAGCTGCTGCGTAGGTGGCGCGGCACCGACGACCCCGGGCTGCAGCGGGCGCTGCTGGAGGTCTACGCCCGCCGGTTCTACCGGATCCGAGAACTCCACGATCTGCGGATCGGGGAGCACGACGGGAGGCTGCTCGGTGCCGCCGACTACGACTATGAAAGCCGGGACCACGAGATCCGGCCCATACATCTCGTGACCGCATACGCCCCGATGCCGGAGCTGCCGGAGCTGTCCAGGGCGATCGCCGGCCACCTGGCCACCGTCGACAGCGGACGGAACGTCGTGGTGGATCTGGCGCTGTGGCGGCACGGCGAGGTCTCCGAAGACGCCATCATCGTCGAGGCCGCAAAGCTGCTTTCCGATTGCGATTTCGGCCGCCTGCTGCACCGGCTGGACCTGACGGTGACGACCGTCGACGGGACGGACCCGGAGCGTTTCCGTACCCATCACGTGACCTACCGCCAGCAGGATGGCCAATTCGTCGAGGATCCCCTCTACCGCAACCTCCACCCGATGCTCGCCAAGCGGCTCGACCTGTGGCGGCTGGCGAACTTCAAGTTGCACCGCCTGCGCTCCGCGGAGGACGTGTACGTCTTTCATGGGGTGGCCCATGACAACCCGGCAGATCATCGGCTGTTCGCGCTCGCCGAGGTGCGCGACCTCACCCCGGTTCGGGCGGCAGACGGGACGGTGCGCTACCCGCGGCTCGAGCTGATGGGTTCGCTCGCCCTGTCGGCGATGTGGGAAGCGCTGGCCGGTTTCGACACACGTGACCGCCCGGCAGCCAACCGGATTGTTCTCTACGTCCGGCCGCCCTGGAATGTGCCACGCGATGGGTGGACGGCACTGGCCCGGTCGTCGGCGCCACTGGCGATCGGTGCCAACCTGGAGAAACTCGTGCTGCGGGTCCGGTTCCCGGATGGTCGCGACCATGTCCTGGATGTGGAAGGCCTGGGCGAAGGTGTGACGGTACGGGAACGCCCGCTCGGGCACGAGCCGGTCCGAACCTTGACGCCGTACCGGCAGAAGTTGTTGCGCGCCATCCGCATCGGTGCGCCGTATCCATACGAGATCGTGCGGATGCTCACACCGCCGCCCGAGGCGGTGGCACGCTTCCCCACCGGTCAATTCGTCGAGCACGATCTCGACGACCGCGGCAACCTGACACCCGTGTCGCGGCCATACGGGAGGAATTCCGCCAACATCGTCGTCGGCGTGCTGCGCAATAACACGGAGAAGGTCCCGGAAGGAATCGCCCGGGTCGCGCTCTTCGGCGATCCGACCCGCGGTCTGGGCAACCTCGCCGAACCGGAGTGCCGGCGGATCATCGCGGCGCTGGATTTGGCCGAACGGATGGGTGTGCCGGTCGAATGGTTCACGCTCTCGTCGGGGGCCAAGATCGCGATGGACAGCGGCACCGAGAACATGGACTGGATCGCCGCGGTGCTGCGCCGAGTGATCGAATTCACCCAGCGCGGCGGCGAGGTCAACATCGTCGTCGCCGGTGTGAACGTGGGCGCCCAGCCATACTGGAACGCCGAGGCGACCATGCTGATGCATACCCGCGGCATCCTGGTGATGACCCCGGCCAGCGCGATGGTGCTGACCGGAAAGCAGGCGCTCGACTACTCCGGTGGAGTGTCGGCGGAGGACAATTTCGGCATCGGCGGCTTCGACCGGATCATGGGGCCCAACGGGCAGGGCCAATACTGGGCACCCACACTCGCCGACGCATGCGGCATCCTACTGCGCCACTACGAGCACACCTATGTGGTGCCCGGCGAGAGGTGGCCACGTCGCCGAGCCACGACCGATCCGGTGGACCGCGACGTTCGCTCCGCGCCCCACATCGCGACAACCGGCAGCGACATGGCAACCATCGGGGAGATCTTCTCGGCGGCCCACAACGCCGAACGCAAGAAGCCGTTCGACATGCGCTCGGTGATGCGGGCCGTGGCCGACATGGATTCCACGCCGCTGGAGCGCTGGGGCCAATGGCGCGGCGCCGAAACCGCGATCGTGTGGGATGCCCACATCGGCGGCATCCCGGTATGTTTGCTGGGAATCGAGTCGCACACGGTTCCACGGCGCGGGTTCGTGCCCGCCGGCGGCCCCACCTCCTGGTCCTCGGGCACGCTGTTTCCCCAGGCGTCGCGCAAGCTGGCTCGCGCCATCAACGCCGCCAGCGGCAACCGCCCGGTGGTCGTCCTGGCGAACCTGTCGGGGTTCGACGGCTCTCCGGAATCGATGCGCCGCTGGCAACTGGAGTACGGGGCCGAAATCGGTCGCGCGGTAACCAATTTCCGGGGTCCGATCGTATTCGTGGTGGTGTCCCGGTACCACGGTGGCGCTTTCGTCGTGTTCTCCAAGCAGCTCAACGAAGGGATCGAGATCGCCGCGCTGGAGGGCTCATTCGCGTCGGTGATCGGCGGTGCGCCCGCGGCGGCCACCGTTTTCGCCCGGGAGGTCGATACCCGCACCGCCCAGGATCCTCAGGTACGCGAGGCGGCCGAGCGGGCGCGCGACGCTACGGGGTCCGGGGGGTCCGCTGCGGGCCCGGCGCGGGCGCGACTCGCCGAAATCACGGCGGCCGTCCGGTCCGCGAAACTCAGCGAAGTCGCCGACGAGTTCGATCAGATCCACACCGTGCAGCGTGCGCGCGCGGTGGGTTCGGTGGACCGGATCATCAGCGCCGAGACGTTGCGGCCCTACGTCGTCGATGCTCTCACCCGGGGCCTCAAACGGGACCTCAAACGGGACGCGTCACGGGTATAGCGGCCGGTCGAGCCAGGAGTGCCGGGGCGCCGCCAGGGCCAGCACCTGCGGGTGGCCGAGGGCCACTGGCGCCGCAGCGGCCACCCTCGTCGCGACGGTGAGCAGGAACTGACCTTCCCGTCGCCACCAACCCGGAAACACGGAACCTTCGACGGCGCGCACGGTCAGTGCGCCCCAGCCGTCATGACGCGGCGCGGCGTGGGGTGCGTTGAAGGTGACCTCCAGCGTGCGGGTGTCGCGACGCAGCCCCGTGCCCAACACCTTGAGCGCACTCTCCTTTGCCGACCAGATCAGGTTCGCGATCGCGTCGCGATCGTCACCGGCCGCGCACGAGCCGACCAGACGTTGCTCGGCCGTGGTGAGGAAGTCGCACACGAAGCCCCGCGAACGCGGCTCCACCAGCTCCAGGTCACAGCCGACAGCAAGCGGCCCCGTCGGTGACGTCACGCAAACCGCCCACCCGGCACGGTCGGTGATCGACACTCCCAGCTCGACCGCGACGCCGTCGACGCACAGATAAGGGGCGCCGCTGGGCGCGTTGCGGACCTCGATGCCCGCGAGCGTCGCGGGATCGGTGGACCGGCCGGTGACCGAAGCCACGGCGTGCTTGGTGACAAGTCGGCGCAGCAAATATTCGGTTCGCCGCTTGGTATACCGCAGTCCGGCCAGGGTGGCCGCCTCGGCCGGCCCCAGCCACCGTTCGTCCGGGGGCAATGCCTCCTCGCCCAGCGCGAGCCACCGATGCCCGCCCGGATCGGCTGGACGCTGTTGCATGAGAACTCCAGACGGGGTGAGTGCCTCGTGGCTATGGTCCCAGCGTGCTGTTGCTGGGCATTTCGTCGCCGAAGTTGATCCCCATGTCGCGGGCGGTCAGGATCGAGTCGCAGTCGAGCGGGACCGTCTTCTGCCGCCGGGTGGCCTCAGCGAGCGGAACGTAGTCCACCGTCGGTGGGTTGAGCGCCACCATCACCCCGCTTTGTCCTTCGTCGAGGGCCCGCACGGCAGCGGCACCGAAGCGCAGGCCGAGTAATCGGTCGAACGAGGTGGGCGACCCACCCCGCAACAAATGTCCGAGCACGACCGTGCGGGCTTCTCGTCCGGTCATCTGTTGGAGTTCGGCGGCCACCTTGGCGCCGA
>NZ_JBKQQD010000557.1:0-12203 GCF_052144515.1 Mycobacterium sp.
GCGCTTCGACGCGGCGATCCGACGCGCCCGCGCACACCGCGTCACACGCGCTGAAGATTTTTAGGTGCAAGGCCTAGCTGAATCTCAGCGCTCCGCGCTGCGGTGCAGGAGCGCCGGCGGCGGGAGCAAGGCCCAGCCGCCCGCCCTCGTCGCCGAGCTACCAGGCCCAGCTTTGAGGCTGACTTGCACACAGCTGGGGCATCGCGTCGGTGAGGTCCTGCGCCGGCGCATTCCGTTGTGTGCACGCTCCGCCGCGGCTCAGCGAGCCGCGTCAGCTACTCACCTGCAGCGGGAACGAGAACGTTCCAGCGCCGCAGTCACCACAAACACCCAACGGCCATTCACCGGCAGCCTCACCTCGATGTTTGAGAAGCGAATCCGATTTCGCCGCCGGCTGCGGCTTCTGGCAGCTCATACTCGACGACCAGCCGCTCGTCATCCGTCAGAGGCATGATCTCTACCTCAACACGCCCGACCGGACTATCAGTCTCAGCCTGGGTCAGCACCACAAGCACAAACTGGACCTGCCGATCAGGTCCGACCTCAAATCCGGACAGCACGCCGCCCGACACGTCGATTTGTTCTCCACACCACCGCAGCCGCTTCGGCGAGGAAGGCCCCGGTAATCACCCCACCGAAGCTAACGCTTCGCCGTCAACAACGGTCGAGGGGTACGGCGCCGATCGCGAAAGGTTTGGCCGCGCACCCCCGGCTCGCGCCAACTCGTCCACCATCACCGGCGCAGGCCCCCTGCTGTACTTCGCTATCGACCGGGTGCCGGCCGAGGAGGTGCCCCGTCCTGTCCTGCCCGGTCCAGCATGGGAGGCGATTGAGCGTGCCGGCTGGCCACATGCATGGATGGGGTGCTCCCAGGCCGCGGGCTTTTGGGGGGTTATTGCTCGATCAACCGAGGGGCTGGATCTATACATCTATATATGTAGGCATAAACGTAGCCAGCCATATGCGCGTACATCTTGATGCGTATATGTCGTTCCATAAACGCATTAACCCAGATCAGGGTAGGTCTGCACGATGGCGGCCACCAGAAGCGCTTGCAGGCTCGTGTCCTCATCGGCCGCCAACAGCTTAAGCGTCCGGTGCACACTGCGCGGCAAGTCGAGCGTGGTCCGGACACCGCCGCTCGCGCCGCGCTGCTCCATCGACGCCGCAGCCAGCCCTGACGGGTCCTGCAGCGCCGAGCTGATGGCGGCGCGAATCAGGTCACCCATGGTGGTCTCCTGGTCCAATGCGCGCCGTTTGAGGGCAGTACGCGTCGCCGGAAGCAGGTGCAGCGTGGTGCGCATCGCCTCGTACACCACCCCCGACGCCAACGGAGTGGTCCCACCGGCATCGTCGCCCTGGAACGTACTCGCCGCCCGCGCCGTCGCCGCGGCCCCGGTAGGCCGGCGGATCACCGCGGCGCGCACTGCGTCGGTCGCCGAGAGCTTCTCCGTCATGCCTTCGCGGCCTCTTTCTCGATTCCCGCTGCCGTCACCAGCTCGTCGAACACGTCTTCGTAGTCTCCCAGATGCCGCGGGATCCCGTGGCCGAATGCGCGCTCGATTGCGGCCAGATCCCGCACGATGCACCGCAGCACTGGAGCGTTGGCCTCGGCCAAGCCGCGCGGCATCTCCACCGCCTCGACCTTCCGCATATCCACCAGCGTGAGCAGAATCGTCGTGGGCCGGTGCTTGGTGATATCCAGCGTCGGCCACACCCGGTCGATGTCCGCGGCGCGAGCCCCCGTCGGAATGATCACCAGGTCGGCTGCGTCAATCGCCGCATCGATCACCGATGCCGTCCCAGGTGGGGTATCAATCAGGATCAACTCGTCGGGCTCACTCGACAACACCCGCACACCCGCCGCCATCGCCGGGCTGACGTCAAACGGCAACGGCGTCCCCCGATACGCCGCCCGATCAGCCCACGACGACGCCGACCCCTGCGGATCGGCATCAACGACACGTACCGGAACCCCGCGCCGCACCGCAGCCGCCGCCAAATACATTGCCGTCGTGGTCTTCCCGACCCCGCCCTTGGTGTGCACGAGTGACCAGATCACGAGGCAGCAAATCTCCATACATGTCTATAGATGCGGGTGTGTTTTCGCGTGACGTCGAGCATCTCCCCCCTCCCCCATCGGTCAATAGGGTCGATGGTCCTCAACGGCGGGCGGCAACGTCGAGACCAAACGCGACTACACGCTCAATTAGTCCAACTCGACAGCACCATACCCCGAGGTACGGCGCTGCGCGGGCGGTTCGGGCCGATCTTTACTGAGCCTTATTAAGAGGAATGACGCCCGGGTGCCGGGTCTTCCGGGCCGGCGCGACGGTGCTTGTTGCGCAGCGGCTCGCCCCCGGCGAGCCGCTGCGGTGCGCGCGTCCCCCCGGGACCGGCCGGGCGCCGTGCGGGAGAGAACTGGCCGACCGGACGAAAACGCCGCCCGTCGTCGACATGAAAACCGTTGTGCACGAAGCCAATCGGTACAGCTCGCGGCGCCGAAACGGGCTCGTCGGGGAAGCTGTGCCACACATCGGGGCGCCACGGCTCGGTGTCGAACTCCGCTTCGTCTGCTCTGATGTCCGGTTCGCGACGCAGGATGTACTCGACGTAGTCGTCACCATCGTCATAGCCGTCGTAGTCGTCATAGTCGTCATGCCCCGGACCGGCCGTGTCGCGAGATTCGGGCATTCGTCCCTCGCGTGTCGAACCGATCACGTCGACCAAAAACAGTGCGGCGACCACGCCGAACAAGGCGATGAACGCCGGCAGCAGTATCGACTGCGACATCGCGGCCGAGAACGGCTCGCGCAGGAACGCGGGCATCCGCAGCGTGCCGGCGCCGGTGGGGATGTGCCCGCCGCGGGGCAGCTGGGCGCCGATGCGCGACGTCATGAACGCGGCCATGCCCGCGCTGCCGAGCACCGCCCCGAGCTGTCGCGTCGTGTTGTACACGCCAGAGCTCGCGCCGGCCAGGCGCGGCGGCAGGTTGCGGGTGGCGGTGGCGGTCAGCGGCGCCCACACAAACGCCATCCCGACGCCGATTGCGCCGAACGCCAGCGCCAGCCGCCAGATCGGCGTGCCCGGGGCCATCTCGAAGGAGAGCCAGGTCAATCCGATCGCCAGCACCGAAAAGCCGAAACCGAGCACGGGCAGCGGCGGGAACCTGTCGATGATCATGCCGACGAACGGCGCGAGCACACCGTTGGCGATCGCCAGCGGGGCGATCAGCAAGGCCGAGCGGGTCGGCGAGAGCCCGCATACCGCCTGCGCATAGAACATCATCGGCAGCATCATCGCCGTCGTGGTGAACGCGATGATCGCGGCGCCGACGTTGCACAGGCTGAAGTTGCGGTCGCCGAAGATGTCCAGCGGAATAAGCGGCTCGCGGGGGTTGACCGATTGCCAGTAGACGAACGTCGCCATGAGCCCGATGCCGGCGACGATGACGGCCCAGATCCACGGCGCCCAACCCGCAGACTGGCCCTGCTGCAGCCCGAACACGATGGCGAACACGCCCGCCGCGGACAACCCGACGCCGGGCAGGTCGAACCGGTGCGCCCGGGTGGGCAGCGCCGGGACCAGCCACACCGCCAGCGCCAGGCCGACGACGCCGATCGGAAGGTTGACGAAGAAGATCCACTCCCAACCCAAACTGTCGACCAGCACGCCGCCGGCCAGCGGCCCGACCAGGCTGGCGGCGCCGGCGGTCGCACCCCACACGCTCATCGCGGCGCCGCGGCGCTGGTACGGGAAGATCCGGGTGATCGTCGACAAGGTCTGCGGGGTGAGCACCCCGGCGCCAACACCTTGCACGACGCGAGCCGCGATCAGCATGGCCGCGCTGCCCGCCAGTCCGCACCACAGCGACGCCAGGGTGAACGTCACCAGCCCGATCAGGTAGAGGTTCTTGGTGCCGAACCGGTCACCGAGCCGCCCGGCGACCAGCAACACCACCGCATATCCCAGCAGGTAGGAGCTGGTCACCCAGATGACCGCGTCGTAGCCGATCCGCAGGTCGGCCATGATGGTCGGGTTGGCGATGGCGACGATGGTCGAATCGACCATGATCATGAAGAAGCCGATCATCATCGCCCACAGCGCGTTCCAGGGGCTTTCCCGGTTCCATCGTCTGATGAAGCCGGCAAGGCTCCAGCCCGGCACCGTCAGTGCATAGGTCATCGATAATCCATCCTGCCCGACCCCGTTCGGACGACCGGCTTCCCCCCAATGCGGGCATTATTCCGTGTGGGGCGATTGGCTGCGAGCCGCGCGTTAGCCTGGAGGGACGCCATTGGCAGGAGAGGCAATATGAGCGCTCGACGAAAGATGTCAACACCGGAGGAAATGCCGGCCACGACAGGCGGTCGGCCCAAAAGGTCTGCGCAGGCATTGGCACAGGTCATCGAACGTAGTTCGCGGATACAGGGTCCGGCGGCCGATGCGTATGTAGCCCGCCTGCGTCGCGCCCACCCGGCCGCCAGCCCGGCCCAAATCGCAACAAAACTCGAGAAACGCTTCGTGTCCGTCCTGACAGCCAGCGGGGCGGCGGTGGGTGTGGTCGCGACGCTTCCCGGGATCGGCACCTTGGCCGCTTTGTCTGCGGCCGCTGGAGAAACCGCGGTGGTCCTGGAGGCCACCGCGCTGTTCGTGCTGGCCCTGGCCTCGGTCTACGGCATCCCCCTGGACCACCGGGAACGGCGCCGTGCCCTGGTGCTGGCGGTGCTGGTCGGCGACAACAGCAAGGATGCCGTCGCCGAACTGCTCGGACCGGGCCGCACCACCGGCGCCTGGGTGTCAGAAAGCATGGCCTCGCTGCCGCTGCCCGCGATATCGAAATTCAACTCGCAGATGCTCAAATACTTCGTCAGGCGATTCACACTGAAACGCGGCGCGCTGATGTTCGGCAAGCTGCTGCCGGTCGGCATCGGCGCCATTATCGGTGCCATTGGCAACCGGCTGGTGGGCAAGAAGATTGTCCGCAATGCGCGGACAGCGTTCGGCGCCCCGCCGGCGCGCTGGCCAGTCACCCTGTATGTGCTGCCGCCCATTCGCGACGCCGGCTAGACCACCTCGTCCAGGGTTCCCGGGTCTCTCTCGCGTATTGCCGACAAAGCGCTAGCCTTTATGGGGCGGCGATCTTACCGACCGCCGCCGATGTGAGGTACCCCGCCGCCCGGGGTGGGAAAAGTCGCAGGCGTCGCGCAATGCGCTTGCAATGACCCTGCAGGACAAAGGAATCGAGGCGAACAGCGGCCGTGGGCAACACAAGTTCACCATTCGGGCAAAACGAGTGGCTGGTCGAGGAGATGTACCGCAAGTTCCGCGACGACCCCTCTTCGGTCGATCCGAGCTGGCATGAGTTCCTGGTCGACTACAACCCCGAAGCGGCCCCCGAAGCGCCCCCCGCCGACGGGCAGCCGGCTGCGGCCGCCCCGCAGGCAAAGCCGGCTGCGCCCGCTCAGCCGTCGGCTGTGACTGCCGCGCCCGCCGAACCCGCCCCGACGGCAGGCAACGGTGCGCCGACCACGCCAGATGCGGCACCGGCCCCAGCTGCACCGAAAGCCGCCACTCCCCCGCCGGCCGAAGGTGACGAGGTGCAGGTGCTGCGCGGCGCCGCCGCGGCCGTCGTCAAGAACATGTCCGCGTCGCTGGACGTGCCGACGGCGACCAGTGTCCGGGCCATTCCGGCCAAGCTGCTGATCGACAACCGAACCGTGATCAACAACCAGCTCAAGCGCACTCGCGGCGGCAAGATCTCGTTCACGCACCTGCTGGGCTACGCGCTGGTGCAGGCCGTCAAGAAGTTCCCGAACATGAACCGGCACTACGCCGAGGTCGACGGCAAGCCCACCGCGGTCACGCCGGCCCACACCAATCTGGGCCTGGCGATCGACCTGCAGGGCAAGGACGGCAAACGCTCCCTGGTGGTGGCCGGGATCAAGCGTTGCGAAGAGTTGCGATTCGCGCAGTTCGTCACCGCCTACGAAGACATCGTCCGCCGGGCCCGTGACGGCAAGCTCACCGCCGAAGACTTTGCCGGCGTGACGATTTCGCTGACCAATCCCGGAACCATCGGCACCGTGCACTCGGTGCCGCGGCTGATGGCCGGCCAGGGCGCCATCATCGGCGTCGGCGCGATGGAATACCCGGCCGAGTTCCAGGGCGCCAGCGAGGAGCGCATCGCCGAGTTGGGTATCGGCAAGCTGATCACCCTGACCTCGACCTACGATCACCGCATCATCCAGGGCGCGGAATCCGGCGACTTCCTGCGCACCATCCACGAGATGCTCCTCTCGGATGCCTTCTGGGACGAGATCTTCCGCGAGCTGGGCAATCCGTACCTGCCGGTGCGGTGGAGCACCGACAACCCGGACTCGATCGTCGACAAGAACGCCCGGGTGATGGAGTTGATCGCGGCCTACCGCAACCGCGGGCATCTGATGGCCGACATCGACCCGTTGCGGTTGGACAAGACCCGGTTCCGCAGTCACCCTGATCTCGAGGTGCTGAAGCACGGCCTGACGCTGTGGGATCTCGATCGGGTGTTCAAGGTCAACGGCTTTGCCGGTTGTGAGTACAAGAAGCTGCGCGACGTTCTGGGCTTGCTGCGCGACGCCTACTGCCGCCACATCGGCGTCGAGTACACCCACATCCTCGACCCCGAACAACAGGAATGGCTGGAGCAGCGGGTCGAGACCAAACACGTCAAACCGACTGTGGCCCAACAGAAATACATCCTGAGCAAGCTGAACGCCGCCGAGGCTTTCGAAACCTTCCTGCAAACCAAATACGTTGGGCAGAAGCGGTTCTCGCTGGAAGGCGCCGAAAGCGTGATCCCGATGATGGACTCCGCGATCGACCAGTGCGCCGAGCACGGCCTCGACGAAGTGGTGATCGGGATGCCGCACCGCGGCCGGCTCAACGTGCTGGCCAACATCGTCGGCAAACCGTACTCGCAGATATTCAGCGAGTTCGAGGGCAATCTGAACCCGTCGCAGGCCCATGGCTCCGGCGACGTCAAGTACCACCTCGGCGCCACCGGCGTGTACTTACAGATGTTCGGCGACAACGACATTCAGGTGTCGCTGACGGCCAACCCGTCGCACCTGGAAGCCGTCGACCCGGTGCTGGAGGGCCTGGTCCGGGCCAAGCAGGACCTGCTGGAAAAGGGCTCTGCCGCCGAAGGCGGCTTCTCGGTGGTGCCGATGATGATGCACGGCGATGCCGCCTTCGCCGGCCAGGGAGTGGTCGCCGAAACGCTGAACCTGGCCAACCTGCCCGGCTACCGCGTCGGCGGCACCATCCACTTCATCGTCAACAACCAGATCGGTTTCACCACCGCACCGGAGTTCTCCCGGTCCAGCGAATACTGCACCGACGTCGCGAAAATGATTGGGGCGCCGATCTTCCACGTCAACGGCGACGACCCGGAGGCCTGCGAGTGGGTGGCACGTCTGGCCGTGGACTTCCGGCAGAAGTTCCACAACGACGTCATCATCGACATGCTGTGCTACCGCCGGCGCGGGCACAACGAGGGCGACGACCCGTCAATGACGAACCCGTACATGTACGACGTCGTCGACACCAAGCGCGGGGCCCGCAAGAGCTACACCGAGGCCCTAATCGGCCGCGGCGACATCTCGCTGAAGGAGGCCGAGGACGCGCTGCGCGACTACCAGGGCCAACTGGAGCGTGTGTTCAACGAGGTCCGCGATCTGGAGAAGCACGGCGCACTGCCGAGTGCGTCGGTTGAGTCCAACCAGATGATCCCCGCGGGGCTGTCCACCGCGGTGGACAAAGCGCTGCTGGCCCGGATCGGCGACGCGTTTTTGGCCATGCCGGAGGGCTTCACCGTGCACCCGCGCGTGCAACCGGTGCTGGAGAGGCGCCGGGAGATGGCATATGAAGGCAAGATCGACTGGGCCTTCGGCGAGCTGCTGGCCCTGGGTTCACTCGTGGCCGACGGCAAGCTGGTGCGGCTCTCGGGCCAAGACACCCGGCGCGGCACCTTCTCCCAGCGGCATTCGGTGATCATCGACCGCAACACCGGCGAGGAGTTCACGCCGCTGCAACTGCTGGCGACCAACAAAGACGGCACCCCGACCGGCGGCAAGTTCCTGGTTTACGACTCACCGCTGTCGGAGTACGCCGCTGTCGGTTTCGAGTACGGCTACACCGTGGGCAACCCGGACGCACTTGTGCTGTGGGAGGCGCAGTTCGGCGACTTCGTCAACGGCGCACAGTCGATCATCGACGAGTTCATCAGCTCTGGTGAGGCCAAGTGGGGACAGTTGTCCAACGTGGTGCTGCTGCTGCCGCACGGACACGAGGGGCAGGGCCCCGACCACACCTCGGGCCGGATCGAACGCTTCCTGCAGCTGTGGGCGGAGGGTTCGATGACCATTGCGGTGCCGTCGACTCCGTCCAACTACTTCCACCTGTTGCGCCGGCACGCCCTGGACGGTATCCAGCGCCCGCTGATCGTGTTCACGCCGAAGTCGATGTTGCGCAACAAGGCCGCGGTCAGCGACATCAAGGACTTCACCGAGATCAAGTTCCGCTCGGTGCTGGAGGAGCCCACCTACGAGGACGGCGTCGGCGACCGTGGCAAGGTCACCCGGATCCTGCTGACCAGCGGCAAGGTCTATTACGAGCTGGCGGCCCGCAAAGCCAAGGACCAGCGCGACGACGTGGCGATCGTGCGCATCGAACAGCTTGCCCCGCTGCCGAAACGCCGGCTGGACGAAACATTGGACCGCTACCCGAATGCCACCCAGTTCTTCTGGGTCCAGGAGGAGCCGGCCAACCAGGGCGCATGGCCGCGGTTCGGGCTGGAGCTACCCGAGCTGCTGCCGGACAAGTTGACCGGACTGAAGCGCATTTCGCGCCGCGCGATGTCGGCCCCGTCGTCGGGTTCGTCGAAGGTGCACGCCGTCGAGCAGCAGGAGATCCTCGACACGGCGTTCAGCTGAATTTAGGAGGCTTTCGCATTCAGGCCCATCGCGAGAAAATCGAGACGCCACAGCGACTGAAATAGCTTGCTGGCGAATATCTCGAGTTCAGCCGCATCACCTCGCCGCCCTCCACTCTGCGCCACGTCCGCAGCAATCTCGCGAATCGTGCGACGGCCATCGATGCCCCGCACGAACGGCAATTGAGCCCCATTGAGGTTCATGCGCCAATCCGACCGGAAGATCTCAGAGCCGGCCAGACCGCACCGCATGCGGAACATCGGCACATAATCGGCCGAATCCTCTGCCGAAAAATCAATGGTGTAGCTCATTTTCGGCCGGTCCTCACGGCAAGCCATGAAAAAGTGGCAGGCATTCGATGTCTGGATACGTTCCATCACGGACCAGAGCTTGGCCTCAGGCAAGTCGTTGACGGCCCGAGCGGCCTCGGTCCCCGGCGCGAACAAATCATGCGGGTAATACGGCGCCTTGAGGAGCAAGCCCTGAAATGCCAGCCCGGCCGAGGTGACGAGATCGACACACTCTTCGATGCTGTAGCTGCGCTGGCGACCGTGCAGGAACGTATCCACCATGGCGGCATCGGACTCCTGCAAATCCCGAGCTACCGCGAGATAGCGTTGGACAGGGTGATCCGGCGACAGCACGGAAATCATTTCTTTGACTATTTGGACCGATGCATCGTCCTGACCCAGCCCCATGTCACGAAAGACCGATTCCAGCACTTCGACTCCGATTCGGCCGTACTTCGCGTAGAGCATCACAGCAATAGCGCCGTCCTTTCGCAGGCAGCTCTTGAGCGCTTCCATGCCTGCCGACGGATCTGCCAGGTGATGCAAAACGCCGGTCGATACGATGAGGTCGAATTCGAGTCCCAGAGTGGGCAGCTCTTCGATCGGAAGCAGATGCAACTCCAGGTTCCACAGCCCGTGCTTGTCTTTCAGATATTGCTGATGGTCCAGTGACGGCTGGCTGATATCGACCGCCACCACTCTCGCAGCGGGGTTCGTGTACGCAAAAACCGCCGCCTGGTTGGTGCCGCAACCCGCAATCAGAATGTCGAGGTCGGGTTTGTATTCCCGATCGGGCCACAAGGTCCGGTGAGCGTGGGAAGGGTCGAACCATTCCCAGTTACCAGCGATCCATCCTTCGAGGTCTTGTATGGGGCGTGGGTACCGCCACCGCTCGTACTGGCGGACGACAACATCGCTGCGTGGATCATCTTTCATTTCAGTGGTGGCTCCTTCGCGGTCAGCCGTTGATCGAGCATTGAGGATCGCTAGTTGGTGAGAGTATCCCGGATCCGCCCCCTTCCACGGCAGGATTATGGGCCGCCGCCCTCTCTGCACGCAAGGACCCGACGACCGCGCCGTGATGGGCAACTTGTTCATCTTGAGTTGATACGGCTGGTTTACTGGGTCTTCGCAATGAAACGTGGTAGTGCTCAAGGGGATACGGTTGTCTGCCTGACCCTGGGGATGGGTCTGGGGCCTGATGATTCGTGGTGTTCCGAACACGGACAGAAATGCCCGAGATGATTGAGAACGGTAGCGCCACCGCAATGCCGGGCTGGAAAACATCGCTGTGTTGGCCGTCTCGCAGCGCGATGGCCAGGTCGAGTACGCCATTGAGACGACCGCGACCACTGGCTGGTGCCCGGTGTGCGGGGCGCAGGCCCGGTTGCATGATCGGCGCCCAACTTGGGTTCGGGATCTGCCGGCCGGGGATCGGGCGGTGAAACTGGTGTGGGTCAAACGAATCAGGCCGGAACGAATCAGGCCGGCACGCAGGCTTCATGTGGTTCTCCGTTTGGCACGTGGCCTAACGATGTGAGTCGCGTTCAGGGCCATCGCAAGAAAATCGAGACGCCACAGCGACTGAAATAGCTTGCGGCCGAATTTCTCGAGGTCAGCCGCGCTGGCTCGCCGCGACTCCCCACTTTGCGACACGCGCTCAGCAATCTCTCGAATCGTGCGACGGCCATCGACATGCTGCACAAAGGGCAACTGAGCTGAGTTGAGGTTCATACGCCAATTCGGCCGAAAAACCTCATTGCCGGACAGACCGCAACGCAAGCGCATCAGCGGAACATAATCGAGGGAGCCCTCCGTCGAAAAATCAATGGTGTAGCCTTCTTTCGGTCGGTCGGGACGGCACGCAATGAACTTATGGCTACCGTTCATCGTATTGAGACGTTCCATCGCGGACCAGATCTTAGTTTCAGGCAATGCGTCTACGGCTGCGTAGAGCTCGGTCGCCGGTGAACACAAACTGTCCGGGTAATACGGCGACTTGTGGAGCCATCCCTGACATACGAGTCCGGCCGAGGTGACAAGATCAATACAGTCATCGACGGTGTAACTACGCTCGCGACCGTGCAAAAATAAATCCACCACGCCGGCATCGTACTTCAAAAAATCCTGCGGCACGAGTTTGAGAAAGCTTTTTACAAGGTGATCTGGCGATAGCACCGATATCGTCTCTTTGACCATTTGAACCGATGCATCGTCTTGACGCAGCCCCAAGTCGCGAAAGACCGATTGAAGCAGTTCGACTCCGATTCGGCCGTACTTCGCATAGAGCATGACACCTAGAGCGCCGTCCCGCCGCAGGCAGCCGGCGAGTGCTTTCATGCCTGCCAGTGGATCTGCCAGGTGATGCAAAACGCCGGTCGACATAATGAGATCGAAGTCAAGACCCAGCGTTGGCAGCTCTTCGATCGGAAGCAGATGCAACTCCAGGTTCCACAGCCCGTGCTTGTCTTTAAGATATTGCTGATGGTCCAGGGACGGCTGGCTAATATCGACCGCCACTACTCTCGCAGCAGGGTTCGCGTACGCAAAAATTGCGGCTTGGTTGGTGCCGCAACCCGCAATCAGAATATCGAGGTCGGGTTTGTATTCCCGATCGGGCCACAAGATTCGGTGAGCGTGGACAGGGTCGAACCATTCCCAGTTGTTAGCGGACCATGCGTCGAGGTCTTGTATAGGTTGTGGGTACCTCCACCGCTCGTACTGGCTGGTGACAACATCGGCGCGCGGATCGAACTTCACTTCAGCGCTGGCTCCTTTGTGGTCAGCCGTTGATCGAGGATCGCGCGCAGCCGCATCGACAACACCTTGACGATCAGATGCCGTAAGCGCCTAGGAGCGTGGGTCAGTAACACACCGATCGGGGTGCACGGCTGATTGCCGGGTACACGCGATGATGGGGTGTGCCTGATGATCT
>NZ_JBKQQD010000558.1:0-49658 GCF_052144515.1 Mycobacterium sp.
CGCTGCGCGGCATCTACCGCGAACAACCCACCATCATCGAGATCATCAGGCACACCCCATCATCGCGTGTACCCGGCAATCAGCCGTGCACCCCGATCGGTGTGTTACTGACCCACGCTCCTAGGTCGGTTCATGATCAGTCACCGGCCGTTAGCTACCTCCAACAGTCAGCTTTGCTTCTCGAGGAAGCCTCGCACCTCGGATAGAAACCGGTCACGGGCCTCAAGCTGAGCCCAGTGCCCGCAGTCGGGCACCATCACCAGGTGCGCGTCGGGCATGAGTTCACCCGCCCTTCGCGAGCCCTCCGGGGCGACGATCGGGTCGTCTTCACCGTGGAAGAACAAAGCGGGCAGTGATCCGGCCCACGACCGGCAACAGGTTGTTGCGCATCGAGAATGGGCCCAGCGACGCCTGGTTGTACCGCGCATACGCTAATCCCGCTCTCGGTCTCCGGGCCTCCCGCGCGAACTCGGCCAGCACCTCGCGCGGTATGGTCGCAGGATCGTTGACGACCGCTCTGATCGCGAGATCGATGCGTCGGTTGGCCAACTGCCCCAACGGAATGAGCAGCCAGTCGGGAAGTTGTGCCGCCAGCCACGCTGATAACTGCAGAAACCGGTTGCGGAAAACCGGGGTGAGGCCACCCGGTGCGATGAGAACCAGCGCCACCACCAGATCCGGATGTCGCAGAGCGAGATTGAGCGCAACGTCGCCCCCCATCGACACACCGACGACGCTGCACGGGGTGATACCCAGACGGTTGGCGGCCCGGGCGACGAAGTCGGCAATTTCGGACGCGCCGCCGACGGGCTGGATTCCTTGGGTCCTGCCGAAACCAGGCAGGTCAATGGCGATCACCTCACGCTCAGTGCCCCACGGTTCGAAGACCTCGTACCAAGAAATCGCCGCGTTGTCGGTGCCACCGCCGTGTAGGAGTAGCAAAGGTCGGCGCTGCGAGTCTGCTGGGGTCGCGGTCGAGCGCAGCACACGCACCCGCCCGCCGTCCATATCGAGGTAGCTTTGCGTGCTCCCAGCGGGCATCAGACCCACTCCAAACCCTCCTGATCGTGTGCCAACGAGGCTGCGAACGACAATCAAGCCCACTCGACGCTACTACCCGCTAATTTGGCTTACGGACGCCAACTGCGAGGGCTTGACCGTAACCGACAATCGCCAACGTCCTCGTGTGATTACACAAGGAAGGTCCTCGTGGCCAGGACGGACATCGCGGCACTGCTCGCGATAGCAGCTGCCCTCATGGTCGGCATCGGAGACGTCCTTCAACAGCGATCCGCCCAACAAGTCACAGACCAACCGGTCGGCACCTTGGCACTGTTCGGTCGGCTGCTGCGCGATCGCCGGTGGTGGGCGGGCAGCCTGGTGGCCGGGGCCGGGTTCGGGCTACAGGCCGCAGCGCTCGGTCTCGGTTCGGTGGTGCTCGTGCAGGCGCTATTGGTGACCTCGTTACTGTTCGCGCTGCTCATCAACGCGAGTACAAGCCACCGCAGAATCACTCGCGGGCAAGGGATTTGGGCTGTACTCCTCACGGCTGCGGTCGCGGTGGTGGTCACCGTCGGCGATCCCCAGGAAGGAACCCCACGCGGGTCGCTTCAGGCTTGGGCGGTCGTGGCCGCAGTCATGGGCTCGGCACTGATCCTGTGTCTGATTGGTGCTCGCACCTTCTCGAGTTCGATCAAGGCACTGTTGCTGGGGTTGATGTCCGGTTCGCTGTGGGGCTTGTTCTCGGTGTTGACCAAGGGCGTGGTCGATCAGCTCGACCATGGCATCCCTGCATTGCTGCACACGCCTGAGCTCTACGTGTGGGTGGTGCTGGCGATCGCCGCCACAGCCTGGGAGCAGTCGGCGTTTCGGGCCGGCCCCCTGACCGCGTCGCTGCCGGCGGTCACGATTTCCGAGCCCATCGTTGGGTCGGTCCTCGGTATCGCCGTGTTGGGCGAGACGCTCAACACCAACACCGTCGGCTGGGTCGCGGTCAGCGTGTCGGTCGCGGTGATGGCAGCGGCGACGGTGGCTCTTGCTCACAGCCAGGCCACTGCGACCTCCGGCGATCGAACGTCGTAAAGCGAAGAGTAATTCGCCTTCCGGGCCGCTGAGTCGAGGCAATTCGGCGGATCATCCACGAAACGGTCTTACGCTCGACGCAAGAAACGTGAACACTCTGTGTATTCGTGATCGAAGGAGCGGAATATGCAAGGAGACCTAACGGTGGTTCGGCACCGAAGCGGAGTGCTGGTGTCCACGCTGCCACAGGCTTTTCAGGAGACCGCAGCCTTACAACCGGATGCGGTGGCCATCCGGACGGTCGGCGACAAAGTGGTCATCACGTGGCGCCAGTACGCCGATCGCGTGCGGAAGATCGCCACCGGGCTGTCCGCGCTTGGGGTCGAACGCGGCCACACGGTCGGACTCATGCTGCGCAACCGCCCCGAGTTCCATTTGACGGATACCGCCGTCATGCACCTCGGCGCAATCCCGTTCTCGATCTACAACACCTCGGCGCCAGACCAGATCCGGTACCTTTTCAGCAACGCCGAGAACGAGATTGTATTCGCCGAAAGAGATTTCCTGCCCGCTCTCAAAGCAGCCGGAGCGGACCTTGCTCGGGTGATCGTTGTCGACGCCGATGCGGCCGATGTCGCTGGCTGCCTGACCCTCGATCACCTCGAATCTTTGCGTGCCAACGCGGATTTCGATTTCGATTCGGCGTGGCGAGCCGTACAGCCAGACGATGTCGCGACGCTCATCTACACCTCGGGAACCACCGGGCCGCCCAAGGGCGTCGAGCTTACGCACGCCAATCTGATAGCGGCATTCTCGGCAATCGTCGATCTCCTTGGCATGCAACCGAGTGACCGGATCACCTCATACCTGCCGCACGCCCACATCGCCGACCGGGTGTCCTCGCACTACGCCAACATGGTCCTGGGCGTAGAGGTGACCGACGTCGCCGACCCCAGGGCGATCGCCGCGGCGCTGCCCGATGTTCGCCCCACGACGTGGCTCGGGGTGCCGCGAGTGTGGAACAAGATCAAAGCCGGCATCGAAACGAAGCTGGACACCGAGGCAACCGGAATCAAGCGGCGGTTGGCGCTGTGGGCAATAGACACCGGCATCCAGGCCGCCCGCCTGACACTAGCCGGCAAGTCTGTGCCGCCGTCACTTGCCGTCCGCCGCAGCCTCGCCGACCGCCTCGTGCTGGCAAAGTTGCGCCACACGCTGGGCCTCGACCAGCTGCGCTGGGGAGTGATCGGCGCCGCCCCGAGTCCGGTCGAGACGATCGAATTCGCTTGGGGACTAGGCATTCCCGTCTACGAGGTGTGGGGATTGTCGGAGAGTGTGGGCTGTGGGACCTCCAGCCGGCCCGGCGCGAGCAAGGCGGGTTCGGTCGGGCAGGCGCTTTCCGGCGTCGAGATCTCAACGGGCAGCGACGACGAATTGCTGATACGGGGGCCAGTCGTGATGCGAGGCTACCGTCATCAGCCGGAAAAGACCGCCGAAGCGATCGACGCCGACGGCTGGCTGCATACCGGGGACATCGGCACCATCGACTCGCAAGGCTTCGTCACGATCGTCGACCGCAAGAAGGAGTTACTGGTCAACGAAGCCGGAAAGAATCTCTCCCCCGCCAACATCGAGATGGCCATCCAGGCCGCGTCCCCGCTGATCGACCAGGTGGTGGCCTTCGGTGACGCCAGGCCCTACGTCACGGCCCTCGTCGTCCTCGACAGTGATGCCGTCGCCGGACAGGCCGCCGCGCTCGGCATGCCCGATTCGTCGGCGGCCGCCTTCGCGCAACGTCGTGAGGCGAGAGAAATGCTGACCGCCGCTGTCCGCGAGGGAAACACCAAATTATCCCGCGTCGAGCAGATCAAACGGTTCCTCATCGTCGGCACCCCGTGGGAGCCGGGCGGAGACGAGCTCACTCCAACGATGAAACTCAAGCGCCGGCCCATCGCGGAGAAGTATGCCGCGGAGATCGACAACCTTTACGCCGACACCCCCGGGCCCGACGTCATCAACCTGTCCGACTGACCCGCGTTGGACCTGATCGGTCCTCTCAGTACGGTGGGAAGGATGAAGTATCTGGATGTCGACGGAATCGGGAAAGTCAGCCGGATCGGGCTGGGCACCTGGCAATTCGGGTCACGCGAGTGGGGCTACGGCGACCGGTACGCCTCCGGTACCGCGCGTGACATCGTCAAGCGCGCCCTCGCCTTGGGAATCACGCTGTTCGATACCGCCGAGGTATACGGACTGGGCAAAAGCGAGCGGATCCTCGGCGAAGCGCTCGGCGACGAGCGCGCCGAGGTTGCGGTGGCCAGCAAGATCATGCCGATCGCGCCGTTCCCTGTAGTGATCAAGCAGCGCGAGCGCGCCAGTGCGCGGCGGCTGCAGCTGGACCGCATCCCGCTCTATCAAATACACCAGCCCAACCCGGTGGTCCCGGATTCGGTGATCATGCCCGGAATGCGCAGCCTGCTCGACAGCGGCGACATCGGCGCGGCCGGCGTCTCGAACTATTCGCTCGCACGGTGGCAGCGGGCCGACGCTGCCCTGGGGCGTCCAGTCATCAGTAACCAGGTGGATTTCTCGCTCGCCCGCCCCGGCGCGCTCGAAGACCTCGTCCCGTTCGCCGAGCGCGAGAACCGCATCGTGATCGCGTACAGCCCACTGGCGCAGGGGCTGTTGGGTGGCAAGTACGGCCTGAACAACCGGCCGGGCGGCGTTCGCGCGGTGAACTCGTTGTTCGGCACGGAGAACCTGCGGCGCATCGAGCCACTGCTGCAGACGCTGCGCGACGTCGCCGCCGAAGCCGATGCCAAGCCGGCGCAGGTGGCGCTGGCCTGGCTGATCAGCCTGCCGGGCGTGGTTGCCATACCTGGGGCGTCCAGTGTCGAGCAGCTTGAGTTCAACGTCGCCGCAGCCGATATACAGCTGAGTGCGGGTTCGCGCGACGCGCTGACCACGGCGGCGCGCGCGTTTCGCCCGGTGTCGACGCGGCGCTTCCTCACCGATACGGTGCGCGAGCGGCTCGGGCGCAACTGACCTAGCACGACAACATCTTTAGTGCTCCGCATACGCGTTACGGGACGCTATCGCCCTCATAAGTGCGCCCGGCGAGCCGGCCAAGTTCGGCCAGATCCCGCTCAGCGTGGCTTTGCCGAATGTAGATGGACAGGTCGGCGACCCGCTGGGCGTGCCGTCCGTCCTGGCAGAGGGGACCCGGACCCAATGCCCGGCCGGTGCGGGTAATAGCCTCGTCCACTGCGTGCTCTACGATGGTGCGCGCGCGCCGGGCCAGCAGTTGAGCGATGCCGGCCCGATCGAATGGATCGGCGTCGATCTGGGCCGCCGCGGAGGCGAGCATCGCGTCGCCGGCGGCAAGCGCGGCGTCCACGGCACCGAGGTGTGCCAGGGCGTATGCGTCGGCCGATTCGCTTCCGGCGCAACGATACAACGGGTCGGCAACCCTGCGCGCCCCCCCGAGCCAGCATGCCGCCACGCCGATCGCCCCGTGCCAGAAGCCGGGTCGATTCAGGTAGTCGCCGCATTCCCCAACTGCGACAGCATGCGCATTGGTGAACTGCACTGACCGGGTATCGCTGCCGGCCATCCCCGTGTTCCACCACGTGCTCGGCAACGGTTTGACGATCGGGTCGACAACAGCCACCGCGAAAAGACCTCGGCGATCGTCCTTGAGCCGCGCAGTCACCAGCGCATTGCTGCAGAACCCAGCCCCCGAGCACCACACCTTCGTGCCGTTGAGGCTGAACACATCATCGCCCAGGTGGGCGGCAGTCAGCACCGCGTCGGACGATTCGGCCGCCCACACACCCCAAAGCTGATCCGGCTCCGGCGGCTTGCCGCCCAACTCGTCGAGTATTGCCACCGCGTCGACGTGCGCTTCGGCGATCCGCGCCGCGACGATGTCCTCCTCGGCCAACAGCCCCAGACGCCGCCAACGCTCGGCGGTGCGCCCTGATGCAGGTAGCGGCAGCTCCAGTCGTCCGGACTCAAGCCAATGCCGTACCAACCCTGCCGTCACGCGCAATCCCCCACGGTCGACCAGAAAACGCGATCGTGGTATCGCGGCACGGGGGGCTGACATAACTCATTGGTTGCCCACTTGAGCGTGTGTTCAATCCTCATCCCGTAGCGGCCGTTAGGTTGCTGGTTGCGATGGGGCGGGTATGCCCCGCGAAGATGATGACCAAAAACAACCGGTTGCCCGATGCGGCGCCGGCACCTGGTTTGCCGTTGCGGGAGGCGCTGCGCAACGCCGCATCGGCGCTCAAGGAGCACGGTCCGCGGTTCGCATTGGCCGGTAGCTACGTTGGACCGCGCCGAACAACGCGACGTCCTGGCGATCGCGATGCCGGTGCTACCGCCGACCCTTGTGCTCATCCAAAAGCTGCGTTCCCTCGGCGAGCATCACTGCGATTTCGCGTCGCTGCTACCAGCGGTGCGGGCGATCCGCGAACGGCTGGACTGGGAACTTATCAAAGCCCAGACCGCCGACAACGATTTCGCCGTCGCGTTCCTGGTGCTAGCTGGTCGGCTCGGGCTCATCGACTGAAATGCCAACATCCCAAGCTTTTTCCTCCGTTTTAGGAGGTAATGCCCCGTGACGCATGCCACGCGTTTGAGTTCGGAGAAACCGGAAACCCTTTTCCCTGCAGGCAATCCTGCTGGCTGAGCGCAATCGAGCTGCGCGAAGTCGCCATGTGAAGGAACAACCGATACGGAGGAATTCATGGCGGACAAGAGTGGCCCCCAAGAGGCCGTCGAAGGTGTCGTCGAGGGCGCTAAAGGCAAGGCGAAGGAAGTTTTCGGAGCCGTGACGGGCCGCGACAACGTCAAACGTGAGGGCGAGGCCCAACAGGACAAGGGCGAGGCGCAACGCGACGCCGCCAAGAAGGAGGCCGAGGCCGAATCCGCCCGCGGCGCCGCCCATGCGTCAGAGGAACGTCAGAAGGCCAACCAGTAGCTTGTTAGAGAGGAATGGGCCCTGTCCGAAATCGGACTGGGCCACTTCCTTTCATATCAACTAGACCCGATGGAGGCCAGCCGCGCGATCGGGGTTTCTTCGATATGCTTCACCAGGTCGTCGGCATTCTCGAAAACCATCACTGCACCGGCATTTTCGAGCTCTGCTCGCGATACTCCTCCGCTGAGTACCCCGATGCTCGTTACGTGCGCACGCGCACACGCTTCGGCGTCCCAGATCGCGTCGCCGACGAAGACAGCCCGGTCGGCGGATACTCCCCCACGCTGCAATGCGACCTGGATGATGTCGGGCTTCGGCTTCGCGGTATCCACGTCGGCCGCCGAGGTGACCTCGGCGAGCAGGTCGTCACAGTCGAGGACCTTGCGCAATAGCGCCAATTCAGTCTCCCGGGGGCCTTAAAGGGTCGGAGTAGCCAGTACCACCTTGAGGCCAACATCCGCCACACGCTGCAGCAGCGTGCGCGTGCCCGGAAGCGGACGCAGCAACGACGCCATCTCCGCATAGAACTGAGAGTGCAAGTCCTTCAGCGATTTTTGCGTTTCACCGGGTGCGTCGTCGGAGAGCGATCGCACCAGAGTCGACCCGTCCATGCCTATCGAGCGGTGGATCCGCCACGTTTCGACCTCGATGCCCACCTCAGCGAACGCGCGCTGCCACGCGTGGATATGCAGGTAGTTCGAATGACCAGGGTGCCGTCGACGTCGAACAAGACGGCCGACGCATGTGAGCTAATTTCCTTGTCGGGCATCGCAATTAGATCCTTTCGCCCAGCCTAAAGGAAACCGCGTCGATGGGTCGCGGTAAAGAACGACGCGACGATGGTCAAGACGGCTATCGCCGGGGGCGCCGTACAGAAGCACGCCATACACCAGACCGTGCGGCCCCAACGCGGGACATTGGGTGCCGCTACATGCGGCGGTACTCACCGCCGCGCCGACGTCGAAGATCATCACGAGCGCCGCCGCGGGCACCGTCAGCAACGCCAATGCCCAGTTGACCCAAACCCGAGGCCGTCGACGACCTCCGTCCTCGTCCGCAGGCGGTTGCGTCCCGGTGTCGGGGGTCAACTCGGCTGTCTCATGGTGCTGCAGGCCGTCGACTACCCGTGCTGGGTCGGCATAAAACCCTGGTGATGGCCGCTAGCGCGACGTGTCATCTTTGCCGGGGACGCAGACGAATGCCTCCGGTATCGTCGAAGTGCGCCCATCGCCCGTCATCGTTGACCTCTATGCGCCAACCCAGCTCGGCGTTGTCGATGGAGTCGGCAAACCACGCGTGCGCACCCTCGGCGCTATCGAAATCCCTGGTCGCGACGACTTTGCCATGCGGATCGATGACTCTGAACGCAACCATGCGAGATGATTATCCCAGCCGGTCGGTTTTCAATCGCTCTCTCGATGTTTTCGCTGCATGTGGGCCTAGACCGCCGCGCGTGCCAGCGTGGCCCCGGCGATGTTGTTCAGATGCGAGATGGCGACCTCAACCGAACTCTGTCCGGAAAGCGCCGGAACGCTCTGGTAGCTGATGTGCGGCAAGGTCGGCGGGTTGGTGCCGTAAAAGGCAACCGCGAGGTCGATCGCCTCGACGAGCGCCGCACCGCCGACGATCGGATCCGTCACCAGGGCCAGGACCTGCTGCGCCAGGCTTCCCCGACCCGTGAGCCCGGCGATCAACGCCACCATCGCGTTGATATGGATGCCGAGTTGGATCGCCGCCCTGTAAACAGCGGTGATGTCCGCGCCCGCCGTGTCATTCGGCGTTGTGGTGTAAAAGTCGCCGGGATTGGCGAAATCCCACCACGTGTCAACGTCGTTGGCGTCCTTCGGGATCTGCGCGTCCGTCAGGTTCGTGCCGGCGATACCGCGGCCACCGGGGTCGGTGCCGCCGGGAAACGTGTGGCCGGTCAGCCGCCACGGGTTTCCGAAGGTGTAGCCGCCGATCAGGTTTGGCCGCGCCGACTGCAATGACCCGGTCATGATCTCGGCGAGAATGCGCGATGCGGCCTCGGCGCCCTGGCTGTAGCCCCCGAGCGCGAATGTCTGTTGCGGGTTGGCGGTGATCCAGGCCGTCGCGTTGGTGACGGCGGTCTCGACGGATTGGGCGTAGCTCGGCGAAGTCGGCGCGCCGGGCGGTATCGGCCCGAACGACCATGGCGCGTCGATGGGTACCTCAAAGACAAGATCGGGATCGGCGGCATTAACCACATCGGACGGGTAGCCGGTCCCGGGAGCGGCCCATGAGCCGGCGAAGGTGAGCACGGCGTGGCGCACCAGCGTCACACCGGAGCTGTCAGCGGCGATATCGCCGAAAGTCGTCATTTCGCCGTTGTGGGCAGGTCGTTGGCTTTACGCCACTGAATAGCGAATTCCATCAGCTCGATCAGCACGTCACCGCTGTCGCGGGTGATTCCGTCGCTGAACGTGTGCACCCACGCGATCTGTTCGGCAACCGTGACCTGCCGTTCGAAAGCGTCATAAGTGCCCTGATATGCCTGCCCTTTATGGGTGGAGTTCCACGGACCCCGGGTCAAGTCGTCCACGATGTCGCCGATGTTGCGGGGATGGCGCGCGAGCACTTGACGCCAGGCTTCGGGCGCGCCGTTGATTGCGATGCCGGAGATGTCAGCCTGCAGGGATTCTGGGTCTGTCACAGCAATTCCTTTCAGTCACAACGTTTCCTCTTCCACCGCACGCTTGACGTGTACGACCAAGCGTAGGCGCAGCCCACCAATTGGCACGGATCCGCCCCGGACCATAGGCGGCGCGCGTCGGTGTGTGTCATCGTGGTCGACGGATGGTTGGACGTGCCGACCTCGAATGGAATGCACATTGAATCTGTTCACGATGCTGGACCAGGCCGCCGCGCGCTTCCCTGAGCGCGGCGCCCTGTACCACGGCGAGCGCCGGCTGTGCACGTGGCTCGAGTTGCGTGAACGCGCGCTGCGCATCGCCACGGCCATCCGTGGGCAGCACACTCCGGGGGCACGAATCGCCATCGTCAGCGAGAACTGTCCCGAAATCGTCGAGTTGATGTTCGCGGTCTGGGCAGCCGAGTGCGTCCTCGTCCCGATCAATTACAAGCTTCATCCCAGGGAGATGGTGCAGATCCTTGACGACGCGGGGGTTTCGCAGGTCTTCGCCTCGGAGAAGATTGCCCCCGGCTTGGCTTCCCTGACCGGTGTTGCGATCGAAACCCTGGACGCCGAAGGCCTTTCACGCTGGCGTGCGGCACCGCCTTCCGTCCCACCGTGCACCGATGCGTCGACATTGGCCTGGCTGTTCTACACCAGCGGGACGACGGGGCGCTCGAAAGGCGCGATGCTAAGCCACCGCAGCCTAACCGCGATGACGGTCGCTCATCTCGCCGACATTGACAACCCGGGGGACAACCCGGACGAGGAATGCAGCCTGATCCACGGCGCCCCCATGTCCCACGGTTCCGGGCTCTACGTGCTGCCCTACGTCCTGCGCGGTGCCCGGCAGGTAGTGCCCGCATCCGGTGCGTTCGATCCCGACGAGTTCCTTGATCTGTGCGAACACCACCCGGGCTCGAGCGCATTCCTTGCGCCGACCATGGTGCAGCGGCTTGTCGAGACGGGCCGGGGCCGCCCGGGCAATCTGCGCGCGATCGTCTACGGCGGCGGCCCGATGTACGTAGAGAGTCTGAAGAAGGCAATGGCGGCATTCGGTCCGGTGTTCGCCCAGATTTATGGCCAGGGTGAGTCGCCGATGACGATCACCGGTCTTCGCCGTGCCGATCACCAAGCCGACCAGAAAGTCGCCGACGACGCGGTATTAGGCTCTGTCGGCTACGCGCGGTCCGGCATGGAGGTCGCGGTACTGCGCGCCGACGGAACACCGGCCGCTGTCGATGAAGTCGGTGAAATCGTTTGCCGCGGTGACGCTCTCATGTCGGGATATTGGAACAACCCGACTGCCACCCGCGATACGCTCAAGGGCGGCTGGATGTACACCGGCGACATGGGATCGTTCGACGCACGCGGCTACCTCACCCTGCGCGATCGCTCCAAAGACGTCGTGATCAGCGGTGGCAGCAACATCTACCCGCGCGAGGTGGAGGAAGTGCTTCTGGAGCACCCGGGCGTATCGGAGGCCTGCGTGGTCGGCGCACCCGACGCCGAATGGGGCGAGGTGGTGGTGGCCTTCATCGTCGGCTCAGCCGAAGCCGGCGAACTGGACGCGCATATGCTGCAACGCATCGCGCGGTTCAAGCGGCCCAAACGCTACCTGTTCGTCGACGAACTGCCGAAGAACAGCTACGGCAAGGTGCTCAAACGCGAACTCCGGAATCGGTGTCTTCCTGTTCCCGATTGACCCCGATGAAAGTCAGCATTCCAGCAGCTCTTTGAGCTCGTCCGGGAACGCGTCCGCGATGCCCCACAGTTCGGGCAGCAGCTCGGGACAGGCGATGATGCCGATGCCCAGTTCCCCATTGAGCGACATCACCGTGATGTTGAGCCCAGCGCCGCCGAGGAGCGGACCGAGGGGATACATCGCCTCCATCCGGCAACCCAGGAAGTACAACTGACCCTGCGGGCCGGGCACGTTCGACAAGATCAGGTTGAAGACAGGGCTGAAGCTGACCAGAATGCGCGGCAGGATTCGCATGGCCGCGCCAAACATCGTCGGGCCGCCGAATTCGGTCCAGTCGTGCAGCAGGGTCGGGCCCATGGCCGCGGTGTGGTCCTTTGCGGCAGTGTTTCCGGCGGCAATGGTGCGGATACGCTCGGCGGGATCGCTGATTTGGCTTTCCAACCGGCAAAACATCAAGGAAGTGTGGTTGCGGCCGGGGCGGTCAGTCTGCGCGTGCACCGAGACGGGCACGGTGGCCACCAGCGGGGTCTCGGGCAGCTCGCCGCGCTCGAGCAGGAACCGCCGCAACACCCCTGCGCACAACGCCACCACCACGTCGTTGACCGTCACGCCGAATCGGTTCTTCACCCTCTTGACGTCCCGCATGTCGAGCTGGGTGTAGGCGATGTTGCGGTGCTTGCTCAGGGAGCCGTTGAACGGCGTCGGTGGCGCCGAGAACGGTGCCGCCATCGTTCGGCCCTCGCGGGCGCGCACCAGCGTTTGCGCCAGTGTCACCATCGTCGCCGGCAACACCGTCGCCAACCGCGGCGGCCGCTTCGCGAACCCCACCAGCCCGCTCACCGCGATCTGCAACGGGTGGGCGCCGCCCGCGCCGGCGACGGGCTGCGGTGGCGGGGAGTCCGGCTGCCCGCTGCACAACTGAGCCAGCAGGTTCGCCCCGGCCACGCCGTCGACCACGGCGTGGTGCACCTTGAGCATCACCGTCACCGCATCCTCGCGGGCGCCGCCCTCGATCACCCACATTTCCCACAGCGGGCGGTCGCGGTCCAGCGGCAGCCCGGCGATATAGCCACAGATCTCGGCCAGCTCGCGCCGTCCTCCCGGCGGCGGCACACCGATGCAGCGTACATGGTGCCGCGGGTGGGAATTTTCGTCGTCGACCCACACCGGATGATCCAGGTTCAGCTGGTTGTCGGCCAGCTTCATCCGGAATTCGGGCACCGCGCTCACGCGGTTGACCACTGCGGTGCGAAACCGGCTGTACGAGTAGCCCCCCGGCATCGTCGAGGTATCCAACTCGAGAACGCAGCACACATTCAGCGGCTGTGTCGGTGTCTCCAGGTAAAGAAAGAATGCGTCGAGTCCACTAAGTCGCTCCATAGCCGCCTACTTAGTTGCTTGAAAAACGGACCGGCCCCCACCACGCCGTAAGCACCGAGGTGCCGCACGCGTACCCGCGGAGGCGGCCCGCTAAACTCTCGTCGGAAAAGTCGCCGCGCGCCGGTCGCCGCGGATCGCTAACATCGGACATCGTGAGCGTTTTATCGGGCCGTCGATTTCCCGCGGTCATCGCCGCAGCGCTGTTGGCCGCAGCGCTGCTGACCGCCCCAGTCATGATTCCCGCAGGCAACCCCGGTGCGGTTGCACCCGCCGCCGCGGCCTGCCCCGATGCCGAGGTGGTGTTCGCCCGTGGGCGCTTGGAATCGCCCGGGCCCGGCGCAGTCGGCAGCGCGTTTATCAGCGCGCTGCGCTCGAAGGTTTCCGGCAAGTACGTCAGCAGCTACGCGGTGAAATACCCCGCCGACACTGAGATAGATCAGGGCGCCAACGACATCAGCCAGCACGTCCAGAACACGATTAACAATTGCCCGAACACCCGCGTGGTGCTGGGCGGCTACTCACTCGGAGCGGCAGCCACCGACGTGGTGCTCGCCGTTCCCACCCAAATGTGGGGCTTCACCAATCCCCTACCGCCGGGCACCGATCAGCACATCGCCGCGGTCGCGCTGTTCGGCAACGGAACTCAATGGGTCGGTCCCATCACGAGCTTCAACCCGGCCTACAACGACAGAACCATCGACTTGTGTCACGGCGCCGACCCCATCTGCAACCCCGCTGACCCGCACACCTGGCAAGCGAACTGGCCAGAGCATCAAGCCAGCGCGTACATCTCCTCGGGCATGGTCAACCAGGCGGCTGATTTCGTCGCCGGAAAGCTGCAGTAGTCACTCAGCAGTGACTGCCAGTACGGCTCGGGCAAGCTCAGGCCGGCAGACCAGAACGTCCGGCAGCTTCGGATCCGGCTGGTTGTAGGTCAACGCGGACCCGTCAATGCGGGAGGTGTGCAAACCGGCGGATCGGGCGACCGCCACCGGAGCGGCCGAATCCCATTCGAATTGGCCCCCGGCATGTACGTAGACATCGGAGAGACCTTGTACGATCGACGCCACTTTGGCGCCGGCGGAACCCATTTCCACCAGCGTGCCGTCCAATGCGTCACGAACGGCCAGCGCGATAGCGGGCGGCCGGGTGCGTGAGACCACGATGCGCGGCTTGTCCGGCGCGCCGGGCGGAGGATCGACTTCGGGTGTCGCCAGCGTGATTCCCTGAGCTGGCAACGCCACAGCCCCGACAATGAGTTCACCAGCCTGCCAGAGCGCGACGTGCACTGCCCAGTCATCGCGCTCAAGCTCGGAGAATTCGCGCGTGCCGTCGAGGGGATCGACAATCCAAACCCGCTGCGAGCGCAACCGCACCGGATCGTCGGCGCCCTCCTCGGACAGCACCGCGTCGTCGGGCCGCTCGTTGGCGAGCGCAGCCATCAGGAAGTCATGGGATCGCTTGTCCCCCGCCGCTTTCCGCTCGCTCGCCTCAGCGTCGGCGAATTCCTTCCGGACATCAAGCAGCAAGTGGCCAGCCTCGGTGGCCAACCGCGCGGCCAATGCATGATCATTCATCGGTGGCTCCCGACACGCCCATCGCCCTTCTATGAATAGTTGGTAGCTTTAACCAAATTTGGCCCAATTTACCGCGCCACGACACTGCCGGCAGTTCGGGCCCCATCTGCGATCCACGCCATAACCTGTAAAGGTGTTGAACGTGAGCGGCGACGGGGGTGTCCGGTCATCGAGTCGGTACCGGTACCGACCACAGCTGCCCCACGTCGCGACTGGTGTTGTCCTTGCTGTTCTACTGATCAGCGCGTTCAGCTTCGTCGGAGTGAAGCACACACAGCGCAAAGAAGGCACACCGGCGCAGCCCACCGCACAACCGTCGTTGTCAACCAAGGCGGCCGCACCGGCGAACAGTTTCGCCATTCCGGGCTGCTATAACCGATCGGTCCAACCGGCCGCCCGCCCAACGAAGCTCAATATTCTGGGCTGCGCCAGCGTAGCCGTTGCGCTGCAAGACATGTCGTGGAATTCCTGGGGACCGCGGGGCGCCGACGGGAACGGCACTGCCGTTTTCAAGGTCTGCGAGCCGAATTGCGCGCTGGGCTATCAACTCACCGACCAGGTCGCTGTGCATGCCTGGAATCCCCAGCCGCCGCGAACTGACTCCGGCTGTCCCGTCGGTCTCTATGTTTTTGCTGACATGATCTTGGCCTTCCCCAAGGCCGTCCCCCCTGCTGACGTTCAGAAAATCACCACCCAGTACAACGGAATGCCGGCAGTGCACTATGTCAACTATTCCGTCGACGGCCATAGCGATGCCGAATTCATCGGCTTCACCTGGTGTTCGTGAGTAACCCCGACGGCACCCGTGTTTGGGGTATGCGGTAGGGCTTCGTGGCGGCCCAATAGGATCCCAGGATGTCTGAAGCGCCTGAAGCGCCCGAAACGTTCGTGACCTCCGGGCCCGGGGGCGTTCGCATCGTTTCCGATCGCCAGGGCGATCCCGGAGCGCGGGCGGTGGTGTTCCTGCACGGCGGCGGGCAGACCCGCCGTTCGTGGGGCCGCGCCGCTGCAGCGGTGGCCGGGCGTGGGTGGCAAGCGATCACCGTCGACTTCCGCGGCCATGGAGAATCGGACTGGTCGGACGAGGGCGACTACCGCGTCGTCAGCTTCGCCGGAGACGTCCAAGAAGTATTGCGCCAGCTGCCGCCGCGCCCGGTGCTGGTGGGCGCCTCCCTGGGTGGTTTCACCTCGATGCTTCTCGCGGGCGAGATCTCGCCGGGCATCGCGAGCGCGGTGGTTTTGGTGGACATCGTGCCCGATATGGACCCGTCCGGGGCGAACCGAATCCACACATTCATGGCTGACCGCATGGCATCTGGGTTCGAATCCCTCGACGAGGTCGCTGACGCGATCGCCGAATACAACCCGCATCGGCCCCGCCCAACCGATCTCGATGGCCTGCGGACCAACCTGCGCCGCCGCGGTGATCGCTGGTACTGGCACTGGGACCCGAAATTCATCAGCGGCACTTCGCCTTTCCCCCCGACCGAGGTGACCGACACCGATCGCATGCACGCTGCCGTCGACGCGATCCTGCGCCACGGCGTGCCCATGCTTTTGGTGCGAGGCCAGGTGAGCGACCTCGTCAGTCAGGAGCGGGCGGACGAATTCCTTTCCCGCTTCCCCACGGTGGAGTTCGTCGATGTTCACGGCGCGGGCCACATGATCGCCGGCGACCGCAACGACCTTTTCGCGCAAGCTGTCTTGGACTTCCTCACCCGGCACGCCAATACCGACTGACGGTTAACGCGGAATCTGGGGTGCGCCGCGGCCCATTAATCTTCACAGTCGCTGTGAGCCGGGCAAAACCCCCTCGAACCCTCGGCAACTGGAGCGACAGACGGGGCACGTGGGGCAACTCCAAGAATGCTCCAAGAATGCTTTGAGGCCTCCGCGAAAGCGTGTAGCTACTGGCCGCGACCAGGGCATCAGCAGCAACGCACGACCCGCCACATGCGGCCATCTCCATAACAAGAGGACACCGAGATGACCGACACCGCCCACTACCCGGCGCCCATGATCCGCCACGCGCTCGCGGAGCTGACCCCGTTGCTCGACGCCCTGGCCCCAGTAGCCGTGCGTGGCGAGATGCCGGGTCCCGAGCTACTGGCCCGCGTCGCGCAGGCCCGGCCGCTGCTATCCGGCGTGGCAGAACTCCCCAATGACGGCGAGCCGTACTCGCGTGCGGTTCTGCGTGTCGACGACAACGTCGAGATCATGCTCGCCCGCTGGCGCCCAGGCCACCGCTGTGCGCCGCATGACCACGGCGGCTCAGGCGGCATCGTGATCCCGGTCGAGGGCACCTTCCACGAGCGGCGGTTTGGTTGGGACGGCGCGCAGCTGGCCGTCACCGAGACGGCCACCCAGAGCCCCGATGCACCGATTCGCATCACGCGCGAGGTGATCCACGACATGGCGGCCGAAGCGGACGGGCTGAGCCTGCACCTCTACAGCCCGCCACCACCCAGCATGCGGGTGTTCGACCTGCAGCGGGCCGAGGTGCTGGAGCTGGTGGGCAACTACGGCGCCTGGATTCCGCAAGGCGACCACCCTCGCGTGCCCTTCGCCCAAATTGCCCCTAAACACCAAGCAATTCCGATGATTTGGGTGGCGCACACCACCCACTACCGCGGCGGGTCGGCCGAGTTCGCAGTCGCAGCGGACACCATGGCTCGCGAGCTGGCCGTCGCGCATCCCGACGCCGAGGTGGTCGTCTCGGCCCTGCACCACAACGCCGACTTCATCGCCGAGTTGGCCGGGTTCGCCGACTCGGGCCGACTGCTCAGCCAACTGCATCTGATCAGCCATGCGGGGATGTACGGGCCGATGTTCGGTTCGACCGATTGGCCCGAGCAATTCTCTCCGCACGAATGGCGGGAAATGGCAATCCCGTTCGCCGCCGACGCGCGAGCGTATTTTCACGCCTGCCGGACGGCGCGCTGGTTCGCGCCCTTCTTCGCCGACGTGTTCGGGGTTCTCGCGTTCGGCAACTACAACTACACCACCGTGTCCACTCGCAAAGACCGGTTCGCGTGGGCGGGCCGTCATCCGACGACCCGCCCAAGTCTCTACATGATCGCCGCGCCCGGGAAGAAATCCCACGGTCTCGGCGGCAGCGTCCGCAAGTATGTTGGGCGCGCGGCGGAGCCAATGGTGCAATGCGCTCCTGCGGCGGCGCATACGGAGCGATCCTATGATCGGGTGGCCGAGCTCTACGACCGCGCCTACACGGACATCCGCGTCCGCGCCGACGAATGGCAGTGGGTCGCCGAGCGGGCCGCGCGTGCCCGCGCCGCGATTGGACGGCCGTTGCGGGTGCTGGAAATCGGTTGCGGCAACGGCGCTTTGCTGCGCGCGCTTGACGACAACGGGGGTCATCGACTTCGGCATCGGGGCAGACAGCTCAGCCGGAATGCTCGCTCGGGCAAGGGAACGCAACCGCGACCGCGCCCGGCTGCGGTTCCTGAAAGTCAACGGGCCGGCGCTGGATGTCCCCGATGACCACGTCGATGTGGTGATCTCGTTTCTGTCCTTCCGGTACCTGGACTGGGATCCGGTCATGGCCGAGATCCGGCGAGTGCTCGCCCCGGGCGGACGACTGTGGGTCGTCGACATGGTCGAGCACCCGGTACGCATGCGCGAGTTCGGCGTGCTTGCCCAGTCGGCCTTCGCGCACCTGTGGTCGCGGCGGAGCCACCCGCAGTTCGCCAAAGACTTGGCCGCGTTGACCAGCCAGCCGGACTGGCTGGAGATGCTGCGGCACAATCCAATCCGGGCCGAGCACGAGTACAGCTGGTACTTCGAAAGCCGCTTCCCCGGCAGAGGCCCGAAGACCCTGAAGACATTGACAACGACCATGGCTGCACGCGTGGTGGCTTTCGACTCGGGGCCCCTTCCCAAAGGCCGCACCGCCCCACTCTCCTACCCCTGATGCGCATGAACACGAACCCTTGCCTAGGGGTCGTCGACTGGGGCATCGGCGGCCTCGGCCTGGTACAGGCCCTCGACCAAGCCGCACCCGGGCTGCCCGTGCTGTATTGGTCGGACGCCGGCGCCACCCCCTACGGCCGGATGCGAGTCGACGAGCTGGCCGGCCGCCTCACCGCGGTGGTCGACGCACTCGCCGAACGCGGCGCCACCGAGGTGGTTCTGGCGTGCAACGCGGCCAGCACTGTGGTGGGAAGGCTTGGTGCGGCGGCGATCCCGGTCGAGGGCATCATCGAGTACGGGTTGGCCTCCGTCCCCGAAGAGCTGACCGGACAGGTTGGCGTGGTGGGCGGGCGGCGTACCATCGCGGCGGGTCACTACCGGCGCGGGCTGGCCAGACGAGGGCGAGTGGTGTTGTCGCGGGTGGCACAGCCGCTGTCCGCACACATCGAGGCCGGTCATACCGGCTCCCCAGAGTTCCGAAGCGACCTGGCCAAGATTCTCGCGCCGCTGCGGCGCGTCGACGCGCTGGTGCTGGCCTGTACCCACTACCCGGCCGCGCGCCGCTGGTTCGCGGCCGCACTCCCGCACGCCCAATTGATCGACCCGGCCGAGCGACTGGCCGTGGCTATCGCCGAGCGGTATCCGCACACCCGTGGCAGCGCCGAACTCGGTACGCGGAGGTTCTTCACCACCGGCGATCCGAAGTCGATGCGGCGAGGTGCGGCTCGCGCGTGGGGAACAACGTTGACCGCCAAGGTCGTCCGGCCATGACGCAGGCGACCTATTACACCCGCTTCCCGCGCAGGCCAAGCATCCGTCAGGACAAGTGGGAAACCGCCGCCTTGGCCCTGGGTGCACTCGCGGTTGTCACGAGCTGGCACATCATCGGGATTGGCTTGGGCACTGCGGCGGTTGCGGCCGGCGTTGTCGCGCGCTCCCACGCGACACCTGGAGCGAGAAAACGTCCGACGGCCGCGGTCAGTATCGGCCTCGGGACGGTGTCGATCGTTGTGGGGGTAATGGTCTTAGGCACGATGCGCTGACGGGACCTTGATCCTATTGCGGAAGCGCCTGCCCGCGCGTCTCGGGTGCCAACGGAATGATGAACAGCCCGATGACGAAAGCCACCGCCGTCAGCGCAACCGGCAAGCCCAACGTATGCGTGTGCAGCACCGCGGCACCCAGCAAGAAGTTCACGCCCGCGCCGACAAAACGGCCGAAAGACGTGCAGAACGCAAACGCCGTCGCGCGCACACGCGTCTCGAACTGCTCGGGCAGCCAGAGGCTGAAGAGCGCGAAGTTGCCGCCGAAGAAACCGAGCACGAAAAGCCACGCGATGAACGGCGCGAGCCCGTTGGGCAGATAGAACGCCCAGCCAAAGCTGCCGGCAATCGAGATCGCCATCCCCGCAAAATAAATCGCGAGCGTCTTTCTGCGACCGACGCGTTCGGCAATCAACGGCAAGACCAGACACCCCAGTATGGTGCCGATCGACAACAGGCCGGTGGCCCACGATGCGGTTTTGGTCGCGCCGCTCTTATCTAGACCTGCCTTCTGCGCCAACTGAATCACGGCGGACGGCTCATAGACGGCGCCCGCCCATAAACCCAGGATCGCGACTGTTACCAGCGCGCAAGCCACCCAGGTGCGGCGCCGGTAGCGCGGCCCGAGGATTTCGCGCAGCGGCTTCACGCGGGCCTTGCCGTCCGCCGCCTCGGCCTCCTGCCACTTCTCGGTTTCCTTCACGCGCGTCAAGATCAGTATGGCGACCACGACCGGCACCGCGCCCGTCAGGAACATCGCGCGCCACCCAAAATGCACGCCGACTGTGTAATTCAGCGCCGCCGCCAGAAAGAAGCCGGCGTAGTAGCCGGTCTGCAAGTAGCCGGCACCCATCTTGCGCCGGTCCTCGGGCCACGCCTCGGCCACGTACGTCCCGGCGAGCGCCCACTCACCACCGATTCCAACACCCGCGATGAAGCGGAAAGTCGCTAACTCCCAGACGTTTTGGGCCGCGGCCGAAAGCCCGGTAAAGATGGCGAAAGTGAAGATGGTCGCGGCCAGCACCTTGGTCCGACCGAACCGGTCAGCAATCGGACCCCAGATGAACGACAGGCCCCAGCCCACCAGGAAAAGGGCAAACAGGATCGATCCCGCGAGCCCGACGCTGGACGTTGTCGCGGCAAAGCCCGAACGCGGTAACAGCTCGGTCAGCGCGGGCGTGAGCACCAGCGCGTAGATGAACGAATCCATCCCGTCGAGCGTCCAACCGGTCCATGCGCCCCAGAACCCGGCAATCTGCGACCGATTGAGCGGCGTGCGACGTCGCGTGGGCATGGCCCGCTCCCTCGATGAACTCATCGTGTGCCTTCGGTTGATCCGGTTCTACCATCGTTCCCAACTCGGATACCGCCGAGGCTGGATTTTTCACGGCTCAGCCGAAGGCCTCGCGAAGATCTTTCTTGATCACCTTTCCGAATTGATTGCGCGGCAGAGCATCCACGATCACGAGGCGCTCGGGGTGTTTGTAGCGGCTCAGTGCCCGCAATTGGCAATGCTGCACAAGGGATTCCAATGACACACCATCGACTGAAGCGGGAACCACCACGGCGCAGACGCGCTCGCCGGCGCTAGGATCGGGCACTCCGATGACCGCGACGTCAGCGACCGCGGGATGAGCGGCTAGCACATTTTCGACCTCGAGGGCCGAAACATTCTCCGCGTTGCGGATGATCGCATCCTTGATACGGCCTGTGACACGGACATTGCCATCCGCATCGACCATCCCGAGATCGCCCGTGCGTAGCCAGCCGCCCTTGTCGAACGCGTCCGCGTCAAGTGCGGCGTCGGCATAGCCGAGGAAGCACTGGGGTCCCTTGAGCCGCAGCTCACCTTCATGCCCGACGGGCAGTTCGTTGCCCAGGTTGTCGGCCACGCGGACGCTGACCCCCGGCACTGGCGGACCAACGGTGTAGTCAAGCACCTCCGGGGCAGCTGTAAAGGCCGGTGAGGTCGCGACGGGAAACTCGGTGAGGCCCCAGGAGTTGGCGATGCCGGCTACGCCGAGGGTTTCGCGGACCTGGCGTCCAAGTTCGGCGGTGACGGGTGCGCCTCCTGCCAGGCACGCGCGCAGGGATGGAAACAGCGCCCGATCGCCGTGGGCTCGCTGGGCTTCGAGGTATGCCACGAAAAACGGGGTTGCCGTGCCCAGGAACGTCGGGTTGTGCGCCGCGATGGCAATCGGTGTCGTGGCCGGATCGAACGCCTCGAACAGCACTAATCGCATGCCGGTCAGCAGTGCGGCGGCCAGCATCGCGGCCCCGCCGATATGGGCGACCGGAAACACAATCGGATTCACGTCGCTGCTAGTGGCACCGACCATGTCCAGCACGCCTGCGGAGCCGGCGATCACTGACGCGTCGGTATGGCGGATCCCTTTGGGGGCCGCGGTGGTCCCCGACGAGTAGTAGATCCATCGGGTGTCGCCGGTGGGTTCGGCAGGTACCGGGAGGCCATCGACGCTCGCGCCGGGCAGCCGGAGCTCACCGGCGACCGGGGGTGTCGCCAGGTCAACGGTGATGACCTCGAAGCCCTTATCCGCGGACAATGCGCGGGCAAGGCCGCCATGGTCGAATCCGCGCCAAAACTCGGGCACCACAAGGAATTCGGTGGCCAGCTGGGCGGTGATGAATCCGACCTCGTGTTCTCGCAGTATCGGGATGATCGGGTTTTGCGCCGCGCTGAGTCGAGCCAGCGCTGCCATGACAACCATGGTCTCGAGCGTCGTCGGCAGCTGCCAGGACACGACAGTCCCCGCCCCGATCCCACTTTTGGCGAAAGCTGCAGCCGTTGCGCAGGCAGCATCGTGGAGCTGCCGTGCGGTTAGGCTGCGACCGTGGTCATCGGCGACCAGCCGGCGGTTCGGTTCGCGTCGTGCGGCGTCGGCGATCAACGTCCAGAACGTCCTACCGTCCGACACGCTTGGGATCCTCAACCAGCGGGCGGTGGACGAAATCCAGAGTGCGCGATCGACACAGACAGCGCACTGCCGACTGGACCCTTGTGGTCTACGACAACGGCTGAACCGTTGGCCACCCCGTCGTAGCTGTAGTGCGTAAGCGCGGCGAGCCCGATGTGGGGCCCTTCGGGCAGTCGGCTCAGCGTCAGGGTGTAGTCCACGTTGATGAACTGCAACGCCTCTGTGCCCCAGTTGGCGATTGCGGCCGTGACGTCAGCACACATCGCCGCACGGGTGAAAGGGGTCAGAGGTTCGTCGCCGATCAACGGCCGCGTTTCGTGCAACCACGTGTATTTCGGTCCGGATGTGTCCCAATCGGGATCGGGATTTTGAACCGCACCGCCCCAGCCATAGGTCCTCAGGAAAAGCGTCGGGTTCGTGCCGTCAAGCTCGATGGGCAGCGGGGGCATCGGCACGGGTTGTGACCACACCTTCCCGTCGGGCTGGGGGCCTCGCCGCAAAAACAGTGCACTCGCCCGCGCCACGGGCTCGCCACGCTGTGTCAGAACCGCTTCGACGAGCAGTAATCGACGCCGCTCATGTTGCACCCGGGTGTGCACCTCGACCGGTTCCAGCGCAGCCGGCGCAGGGAGGTCAACACTCAGCCGGGCCGGATGCAGCTGTGGGTCATCGACCGTCCGCTCGACCGCCCGGGCCAACAGGCCGCCGACAACGTGGCCGCTCATCGATGGACCCCATCCTCCGCGAGCGACTCTGGTTGGCACATAGCGGCTTTGGTCGCGGAAGAAGTACGGCGACGACCCCGCCAGATCGACGTCGTCCGACACCACTTTCGGCTCGGTCACTGGGTGACCGCCGGGCGCACAGAGGCGACTTTCATGGAATTTCTCCTTTGCAGCTAACGAACCGTAGATATTACAGTATCCCTTCCAGTCACTCGGTGTTCGACTTCATGCAACCCAATGACCCGCCCGTCTTCCGAATGGCCGTCCGCCGTTTACCTACTGGTTGTAGATCGCCGCCGCAAACGGGGCGTACGCTCTGGCGGCCGAGCCGGTCAAGCGACGATACTTGCGCCATCACCAAACCTAGGTGTTAGCCCTACCCGCACATGGCATCGCGATATTGTGCAGCCTGTTGGCGGGGCCTATCGCACAGCGTTGAGGAGGACAAGTGAGCCCATCAGAGACGGCTGCTGAAAACGCCGGTCGGCCGGAAATCCATCTCTCCCAGCTGCTGCGCGCCCCGGTGCTCGCCCGGTCGGGCGAGGAAGTGGGCCGGGTCGAGGACGTGATCGTACGCCTGCGCGGCAACGATGAGTACCCGTTGGTGACCGGGATTGTCGCCGGGGTTGGCGGGCGGCGGGTGTTTATCGGCAGCAAATCCATTGAGGAGTACCTTGCTGACCGAGTTGTGCTGGCCAAGAACAAGGTTGACCTTCGTGGTTTCGAACGCCGCGACGGTGAGGTGCTGCTGCGCACCGATGTGTTGGGCCACCGGATGATCGATGTTGCCGCCGTGGAGTTGGTGCGCGCCTACGACGTCGAGCTCGAAGATTCCGGCGCCGGGTGGGTGGTAGCGCGGCTGGACACTCGCCGCCCACCAAAATTGTTCGGGCTGATCAAGCAATCTGGCGGCCATGCGGCCCGCGATTGGAAGGCATTTGAACCGCTGATCGGCCACGCTCGCTCCGATGCCGTGCGGCGTCTGTCGGACCGATTCGGTGAGTTCAAAGCCGCCGAAATCGCTGATCTTCTCGAGGAAGCGGACAAGGCCGAGGGCGGTGAAATCCTCGACCGCGTGCACAGCGACCCGGAACTCGAAGCAGACGTCTTCGAAGAACTCGACCCAGAAAAGGCCACCCGGCTGCTCAATGGCATGCCCGATGACGAGGTGGCCGCTCTGCTAGGCCGAATGCGCGCCGACGATGCCGCCGATGCGATCGCAGACCTACGCCAATCGCGGCGCCGGCGCGTGCTGGAGCTGATGCCGGCCCCGCAGCGCACCAAGGTGATCACCCTGATGGGGTTCAATCCCGAGAGCGCCGGCGGGCTGATGAACCTAGACTTCGTCTCCTGTGCCGCCACCGCAACCGCGGGCTCGGCGCTGGCCCTGATCGCCGCCGCGCACAGCATACAAGCGGAGGCACTGATCAAGGTGCACGTGATCGATCAGGGTAGGCATCTCGCCGGTGTGGTGTCGGTCATCACCCTGTTGCAGGCCGAAGCCAGTGAAAGCGTTGGGGCGCTGATGGATTCCGACCCGGTGTGCGTGAGTGCCGATGCCGACCTGACCGACATCGCCCTGTTGATGGCCGACTTCAACCTCTACTCCATTCCCGTCGTCGACGAGCAGGACCGCGTGCTCGGCGTGGTCACCGTCGACGATGTGTTGGAGGCCACCATCCCCGAGGACTGGCGCCGCCGCGAACCCGCCCCTCGTCCGGTCCGCGAAATCACCCAATCCGACGACATCAACGCGCCGGTGCCGGGAGGTGAGACTCCGTGACCTCGAGCGCGGACAAAACCACCAGCTCAGGGGCGCCGGCCGATCGCACCGAAGGGGCCGCGCCTCAGCGCAGCGCCGTGCTCGACACCGCGCACCTGGGTGACATCGAGGGCGCGTTCGGGCGCATCAGCGTCGGCGACACCGAGACTGCCCGCACGCTGAAGACCCGACTGCTGACCCTGCTGGCCATCGTCGGTCCTGGGATCATCGTGATGGTCGGCGATAACGATGCCGGCGGGGTGGCCACCTACGCCCAGGCTGGCCAGAACTACGGCTACTCGCTGCTGTGGGTGCTGCTGTTGCTAGTCCCAGTGCTTATCGTCAACCAGGAGATGGTGGTCCGGCTGGGCGCGGTCACCGGGGTCGGGCACGCCCGATTGATCAACGAACGCTTCGGCCGTGGCTGGGGCTGGTTTTCCGTAGGCGACCTGTTCCTGCTGAACTTCCTGACGATCGTCACCGAGTTCATCGGAATCACACTGGCCGCCGAGTACATGGGCGTCTCCAAATACGTTGTGGTGCCGATCTCGGCTGTGGCGCTGGTCGCGATTATGGCAAGCGGCAGCTTTCGCCGGTGGGAGCGCGCCATGTTCGTCTTCATTGCCGTCAGCCTGTTGCAGATCCCGATGCTGCTGATGTCGCACCCGCAGTGGGGCAACGCGGCGAAGTCGTTTGTCGTGCCAAGCATCTCGGGTGGGATGAGCTCGGACGCGGTGCTGCTGATCATCGCCATTGTCGGAACGACCGTGGCACCCTGGCAGTTGTTTTTTCAGCAGTCCAACGTCGTCGACAAACGCATCACCCCCCGTTTCATGGGCTACGAACGCGCCGACACCGTGCTGGGTGCCCTCGTCGTGATAGTCGGCGCCGCCGCGCTGCTCATGACCGGCAATTGGGCGGCGCGCTCCACCAACACCGTGGGTAACTTCACCGACGCCGGGGCCATCGCACACCTGCTCGGCCAGCACAGCGCGGCTCTCGGCTCGGTATTTGCGATCGTGCTGATCGACGCCTCGATCCTCGGCGCAGCCGCGGTGACGCTGGCCACCAGCTACGCCTTCGGTGATGTGTTCGGCCTGAAGCACTCGCTGCACCGCGGGTTCGCCGACGCCAAACAGTTTTACCTCTCCTACACCGCAATGGTGGTGTTGGCCGCGGCCATCGTACTGATCCCCGGCGCCCCGCTGGGGTTGATCACCACCGCCGTACAGGCCCTTGCCGGTCTGCTCTTACCCAGCGCCAGCGTGTTTCTACTGCTGTTGTGCAATGACCGGGAAGTGTTGGGGCCCTGGGTCAATCGGACCTGGCTCAACTGGGTCGCCGGGCTGATCGTCGGCACCCTGCTGCTGCTGTCGGGGATCCTGATGGCCACCACCTTGTTCCGTCACCTCAACGTCATCGCGCTCACCGGCTACCTGGCCCTGGCCCTAGTCATATTCGCCGCCGCCGCGGTACTAGCGCTGCGCTGGTTGGCCCGCCGCCAACCCACACCACCCCCCGTAAAACCCTCGGCGCGCCCCGTCGACCGCACCACCTGGCGGATGCCCCCCTTGACATTGCTCGAGCCGGTCACCTGGTCATCTGGCACCCGACTCGGCATGATCGCTCTGCGCGGCTATTTGATCGTCGGAGCTCTGCTACTGGTGGTCAAAGCCATCCAGGTCAGCCGCGGATAGCCCCGGGTCGGCCAGGACGCCAAAGGCCCGGGTTAATCGCCGATGCGCGTAAATGTTTCGTCGACATCAACGCTTACCTCGCAAGACGCAGACCCGGTCTCGTCCAGATGACCGTGCCCGGTGAGCAGCGTGATGGGATCGTGTGCTGGTTGAGGCAGCGGGTATTGGGCAGTGATTTTCACACCGACCTGGCCGCCGCAGTTCGGGGCGTCTTCGTCGTGCTCGACGTGCAAGTTCCAGTTCCCGGCGCCGAATACCAGTGGTGTGTCGAACGATCCCGAGTGGAAATAGCTCATGCATCGATCGCCGGTGCGGAGACAGTCGGTAATGACGGCCGGGCCGTCCTGACTCGGTGGCGCGCCGTTCGCGAACTTTCGTGTCATGTGGTAACGGCCGTGTAGCGCTTCGGCCGGCGATGCCACCCGCGGCGGTAAGCTGCCCGGGTCGGGCAGGCTGTTGACATCGACGTCTCCGGTGCGGGTGAAGGTCACCGTTCGTTTTTCGGCGCAGGCATTGGCGGCAGCCCCGCGGTAGTTGCCGGTGAAGGTGCCGTCGGGACGCGGTTCCAGCGTGAACACCTGCCAGATTTCGTCAGGAGCGTCTCGGCACTTGTCCGACACGAGAGTTACGCCCACCCAGCGTCCGCCTACCTGGTCGAATATCGTGCTCGACGCGAGCCTCATCTCGCCGCTGAGGCGTGCCGCGGTTGCCACGCACCCGGCGGGGCGACACACCGAGCGGACGGCATAGGTGTCCGTTAGCGGCTTCTCACCCGCAACCACGGCACCGTCGAGCTTGGTGGCCGGCCCGAAGCGGACCTGGTAGACGCCGGTGAAGGGGCCCGTGTTGGGTGTCGGGGTAGTGCCGCCTAGGGTGCGCGGCGTGGCGCCCGGATGGTGATGCTGAGTGAGCTTCACCACCGCGAAAACACCACCAGCGATCAGCAACGCGATACCGAGCAGGGCACCGACCAGCACGCGAGGGCGCCGTGGCTTGGTGAGGGGTGGTGCCGTCCGCGTTGGCAGTGCGGGTGCCGTGACGTCCAGCGACGGTTGGGTGTCGGGGAACGGAATCGCACCGGCGTAGGCAAAACCCTGATTCGGCTGCTGGGCCAGGTGCGTGGCGAATTCGGCACAGCCGCCAAACCGCCGGGACGGCTCTTTGGCCATCGCGGTGGCAAACACCGCATCCAGACCCGCCAATTCGGGGCGACGCGCGCCGATCGAGGGCGGCGGGGCGTTGACATGGCGGCTGATCACCACCGCCGGATTGGAGTCCTCAAACGGCGCCACCCCGGCCAACAAATGAAAAGCGGTGCAGGCCAACGCATATTGATCGGCCCGCCCATCGATGGACTCACCCCTCAACTGCTCGGGCGCCGCGTAATTCACCGTGCCCACCGTCATGTTCGTCGCCGTCAGCCCCGCCGCGTCATCGATGCTGCGCGCGATGCCGAAATCAGCCAAAAACGCCCGCCGCTCTTGCCCATCGGGATCGGCCAACAGAATGTTGGCCGGCTTGACGTCGCGGTGCAACAACCCTCGATGATGGGCGTAATCCAGCGCCGAGCCCACCGCGGCGATGATCGGGGCCACCTCCTCTAGGGGCATCCCGCCCGGATAGTGCTCGCGCAAGAAGCGGCCCGCGTCGGTGCCGGCCACATAGTCCATCGAAATCCAGAACTGGCCGTCCTCTTCCCCGCGGTCATGAATGCCCACGATATTGGGATGCGACAGACCCGCCGCCAGTTCCGCCTCGCGCAGAAATCGCGCCCGAAACTCCGCATCGGCGGTCAAGTCCGCCGGCAACACCTTCAGCGCGTCCTGGCGCGGCAACCGGGGATGCGACGCCAAATACACACTGCCCATCCCACCCGTGCCCAGCACCCGCACGATCGTGTATCCAGCGAACACCTGGCCACGCTCAAGCGACATGGGCAAATCGTAAATCCTCTCAGTACAGCGGCACCTGCATTTCGGCCTAATGACCACCGACAGCAAACACTAAACGGCTCGGCATCAAACGGGAGGTCACGCACTCCCCGCTACACTCGGCGCTAATCGCCAGTGCGCGTGAATGTTTCGTCGAAATCCAGACTCAGCGCACACGGCGCCGACTGATCATGGTGACCGCGTCCGGTCAGCAGTGTGATCGGATTCTGTGGTGGTTGAGGCAGCGGATAGGTGCCGACGTCTTTCACGTGCGTAGTGGCGTCGGACTGCGGGCACTGACCGTCGGCGTCGATCTGCCAGTTCCAGTTGCCCGCGCCGAACACCAGCGGTACGTAGCCCGATGGGTCGCGCAAGTAGCTCATGCATCGATCGCCGGTGCGTAAACAGTCGGTGGTGGCCGCCGCGGTCGACAGCCCTTGCGGGGCCCCGTTGGCGAAGGTCCGGGTGGTGCGATAGCTACCGTGGAGCGCTTCGGCGGGCGACACCACCCGCGCTGGTTGGCCGGCCGGGTCGGCGACCCTGTTGTCGTCGACACCTCCGGTGCGGGTCAGCGTCGCGGTCCGCTTGTCGGCGCAGCCTTTGGCCGCAGTCGCGGTGTATTCGCCGCTGAGGGTGCCGTCGGGACGTGGTTGCAGCGTGAACACCTGCCAGAATTCGGTGGAACCGTCTCGGCACTGGTCCGACCCGAGGGCTACTGCCACCCAATGCCCGCCGATCTCGTCGAACACCATGGTCGGCACCGCTACGGGTGGTCCGCTCAGGCGTGACGCCGTTGCCACGCATCCGGTGGAGCGACACACGGAGCGCAGGCCATAGGTGGCGGTTAACGCCGGCGCCGCATTCGGATCCGCGGTCTCATCGCGAGCGACGATCGGACCGAAATCGGTCCGGTATGTGCCCGTCAAGGGGCCCGCGTTGGTGGCCGAATCATCGTGCCCGACGAGCTTCACGACTGCGAACACGCCACCGGCGATCAGCAGCGCGATGCCCACCAGGGCGCCGATCAGCACACTGGAGCGCCGTCGGCGCTTCCCATGAGGTGGCGTCGGCGGCGGAGGCGGGGTCGGTGCAGTGGCGCCAAGCGCGAGTCGGGTGGGCTGGGTGTACACGGACGGTGCGCTGTGGTGCTGGCGCAGTTGTTCGGCGAATTCCCGGCAGCTGCCAAACCGGTCGGAAGGCTCTTTGGCCATCGCTGTGGCGAACACCGGATCCAGCCCGGCCAACTCGGGACGGCGCGCACCGATCGACGGCGGCGGGGAGCTGACATGGTGGGTGATCACCACTGCCGGATTGGAAGAACCATAGGGCGGCACACCGGCCAACATGTGAAAAGCGGTGCAGGCCAACGCATACTGGTCGGCACGTCCGTCGACCGCCTCAGCCTTCAACTGCTCGGGGGCCGCATAGGCCACCGTGCCCACTGCCATCTTGGTTGCGGTCAGCCCCGCCGCATCATCGATGTGGCGTGCGATGCCGAAATCAGCCAGAAAAACGCGGCGGCGATCTTGCTCATCGGGATCGGTCAACAAAATGTTGGCCGGCTTGACGTCGCGGTGCAGCAACCCTCGATGATGCGCATAATCGAGTGCCGAGGCGAGTGCGGTAATGATCGGCACCACCTCGTTGACAGGCATTCCGCGCGAGTAGTTCTCACGCAAGAGTCGGGCCAGATCGGTGCCGGCGACGTAATCCATCGAAATCCAAAACCGGCCATCCTCTTCCCCGCGGTCATGAATTCCCACGATGTGCGGATGCGACAAACCGGCGGCCAACTCAGCTTCGCGCGCGAACCGCGCCCGGAACTCTGGATCGGCGGTCAGTTCCGGCGGCAACACCTTCAGTGCATCCTCGCGTGGCAACCGCGGATGCACCGCGAGATACACCCTGCCCATCCCGCCGGCGCCCAGCACCCGCAGGATCGTGTATCCGGCGAACACCTGACCAACCTCAAGCGCCATTGCCAAATCGTAGGTGCGAACTCGCTGGCGCCCACCACAAAGCAACGGCAAATCGGCACACACATGTTTCGCAAGACCGCGGTGCTTATTCCCGCTCTTGGCTGATAGCAGCTGACTTTGAGTACCCGCTCCTTCGATACCGCGTTTGGCCCTGTCTTCTGAGCTGCGACGGTGCCAGCTCGCCCACGCCAAGTCACAGATTCGCAGCGTTTGAGGCACACTCGCATGTTTCCGAGTACGCGGGGTTACCCATCCCGAAGGTGCCGAACGGCGCCATACGACGGGCCTACATACCGGTCAAAGGATTTGCAGGAGCGCGGCACAGCGGATTCATAGGCAGACTATTTAGCTTGTAAATATATCGGGGCGTTGTTCCACGTGCTCACTAGTAGATAGGTGAACGACCATGAAACTAAAGCAACTGGTTGCGGGGGCGACCATCGCCGGCGCTTTGGGCGCAGCGGCAATGGGCATGGGCGCCGGTTTCGCAAATGCCGCTCCAGGCTCGCCATCGCCGGCTCCGGCCAGCGGCCATGGCGCGCCGGCGTCGCCTGGAGGCTTCCACGCGAAAGGACCCGGCGACCCGGGCGGACCCGGTGGCCCGGGCGGACCTGGGCCGGGCGGACCCGGACCGGCCGGACCCGGGCCGAGCGGACCCCCGGGCGGACACGGCGACCCCGGCGGACCCCCGCCGGGCGGACACGGTGGCGCCGGCGGACCCGGCGACCAGCACGGCGGCCCGGGCGGACCTCCGGGCGCACCTGGCCGACCTGGCGACCCTGGTCACCCGGGCGGCCCCCCGGGCGCGCCTGGTGGGCCATGGCATGGGGACGCGCAGCGTGGCTACTTCCACGGGGCCCCGTGGGGCGACGGACCCGCACCTTGGGGACCGGGAGCACCACCGCGGCCGGACTGGGGTAGGCCGCTCCCGCCGCCTGGGGGGCAATGGGTAGGTGGCCCGATCAACTACTGGGGCTACCAGGAAACGCCCATGTGGAATCCCGGGTTCAATCAGTGGGGCTTCGACTTCTTCGGGGTTTGGATTCCCCTGTAAGAAGCCTGTTCACACGACACCCGCTTCGCCAGTTGGCGAGGCGGGTGTCGTGTTTCCAGGAGCATGCGGCACAGTGCAGCGACACGCCTTAGACTTCTCGCGTGAAGCTGCGAGCAACTGCCGAGAGTTTGCGAGGCATTGGTGAAATCGTTGTGAACGCATGGTGTTTCGTTGCCGTCGCGGTGTTGACCGTTGGCTGTGGATCGGCACGGGCGGCCGGCCCGCACACCATCACGTTGACGCTGGTGCGGCACGCCCAATCGGCCGCCAACGCGTCGGGATTGATCGATACCTCGACCCCCGGTCCGGAACTCACGCCCAAGGGATGGTGTCAGGCGACGATCGCGGCCACCCAACTGGCCCCCAACCACTACGACGGCATCTACGCGTCGAGCTTGATCCGCACCCAGGAGACGGCGACGCTGACGGCGCAGGCGCTGGGCGAACCCGTCACCGTGTTGCCCGGGTTGCGGGAGATCGAGGCTGGCCAGTACGAAGGCACACCCGAGGCTGACATTCGGCAGACCTACTTCGTCGCCCCGCGGCAATGGCTGCAGGGTGACCGCAGCGCGCGGATCCCGGGCTCGGTGGACGGCAACGAATTCGAGGGGCGGTTCAACGAGGCCGTCCAACGCATTTACGACAGCGGCGAACAGAACCCGCTCGCGTTTTCGCATAGCGCGGCGATCATGGTCTGGGTGCTGATGAATGTGCATAATCCCGACCCGTCACTGCTGAGCACCAAGCCGCTTCCGAACGTCGGCCGCGTGGTGCTCACCGGAAACCCTTCTGACGGCTGGACATTGACCGAATGGGACGCCGATCCCCCGCCGTGCTGATCTCACTGTAGACGTCATCGACCGCAAGAAACGTTCCGGTACAACAGGTTTGGACTGACACGCCAAATCTCTTAGTTCTTGATGCCGACGGTTATCGAGTCGGACACGATCCACATCCAAGGCGGTCGCCGGACGCGGTGCTGATCGCTGACGGTGAACCCTGCGCGTTCGAACAGCCTCCGCATTTCGGCAGGCGACGCGTTGTACTGCGGTTTCCACCTATTGGCCGCGGGCGCCTGCAGCAGCGATTGCCGCGCGCTGAGGGCCGCGACCGCCGCCAGTCCACCGGGGGACAGGACGCGATGAAATTCGCGTAACGCTGCCGGTTGGTCGAAGAAGTGAAACGCCGAGGTCGTCACGACGGCGTCGAGCGACCCGTCGTCGAAGGGCAGCTGCTCCGCCGGGCCGCGCAACCACTTCACCCGGTTGGATCGGGCGCGCGCCTGCTCGAGCATGCCGTCGGACATGTCGACGCCGTAGATCTCATCGGGCTTGAGTTCGCGCTCGATTCGATCACTGAGAATACCTGTGCCGCAGGCAATATCAGCGATCTTGTCGGATCCGTGGGCGCGCAGCTGCGCGATCACCTCGTCGTGCGGCGGACGGTAAACCCACTGCTGCAAGATCGGCAGATCGTACGCAGGGGCCAGGAAACTCCACATCCGGGTGATCGCGGTGTTGAGCCCCCGGCGCCGCGGTTCCGTCATTTGCTCAGCACACAGGTGCAGTTAATGGTCTCAGCCACCAATACCAAGTCACTCATCCAGGTTCGTCTTCCGTGCATGGCATGGGGTGTTCTCCACGCCGCTGTGAAGCACTACATGGGTGCGAGGGGTGCACAGCGATTCTGCGACATCTAGTGCCGGCCAGGTCCGCCCGGTCCCCGGGGTCCGCCGGGTCCGCCCGGTCCATTTGCCGCCGGAAGCAAGAACACGCATTGATTCAAGTCGACGCTCCAACCCCATCCTAGGCGCAATCACCGTCAGCGCGGCTGGTCGCCGGTGCCGCAAGTTCGGTCACCGGCAATCCCACCAACACAACAGCAATCGCCATTGCGCAACGCCGCAAAAACTGACCCATCGCAACCTCACTGTTGTCGTCCGGCGATGGTCGCTGTTGGCTACCGTCGGAGTGGCCTCGGTCAGGTCGATTGTCCTCCCGACGCGACCAGTTGGTGGGCATTCGACGGAGATGGTCGGCTGGGTGAGCCTTCTAGGCCGCGAGCGGAATCCGGCGAGGGGTCCACGAACCGACCCGAAATGCGCTAGGTCTCAAGATCCTGACCATTTGCGCGAAGCGTTTGCCGCGCAGTGCATGTCGCATGATTAATTACATCCATGGCATTAACGCGCGAATTGCCTTGCTGGGCTGGATTTGTCCGGGACCGAAGGTCACCCGTCGGCAAACCTTGGCGGTTAGCGACTTAGGGATACGGATACCGTCCCTAAAAGTGCTGTTGTGGAGCGCTTTTGAGTCGAAGCGTTCCCGTGAGGCGCGCAGTCGAACCATCCCGCAAGTCACTGTTTGGAAAAGATGCGACTAAGGTGCGGCTCGTGTTGCGTCTCGGCTGTGCAACAGATTCGGTCGCCCGTCTAGGAAAGTCTTCAGGACAGCGATACAGTTCGGCCGCACCCTTTGGTTGCGGAAATACCCCTCTGAAACCGAATACCGGAGAGTTTGCGTTGAAGATTTTTGATTTATTTGGCATCACGATCGCCGCCAGTGCTGGGTTGTGCGGGGCCGCTTTGACGTTTAGCCCGGACGCGTCAGCAGCCTTACGGCCAATGGGCGGCGGCGCCGCGTGTGTGGGGACGTCGTCGGGGCCCGCCGCGGCAGCGGGCGGCGCCGCTTGCGTGGACCAGATGGCGGGGCTTGCAGCGCCGGCAGCACCGGTGGTCCTGCCTGGCCCGCCTGCGGACGCCGTTCCGGTACCGGCGGCCGTCCCTCCGGTGCCGGCGGGCGTGCCGGCCGCCGGTCCAATCCTGGGCGCGCCGGCTCCTGCCCCGGTGGCAGCGCCTCTGATAACGCAGGCGGGGACAGGCAAAGGCGTACCGACCAATCCGGCGCTGGCGGCTGACCCGGTGGTTCTGCCCGGTCCGGCACCGGCGCCCCCTCCGCCGGGGCCCGCGGCTCACCCAACGTTGGTCACGGCTACGGGGCCTCTCCCCCCTGGCTCGAATCCCTGAGCAGCGTTACGCCGGATCGGCTTTGTCAGCCAGCTCCGCCCCCGGTCATGTGCGCAGGATCACCCTCAATCCATTTGTCTCCTAACGGAACCCCTTCCTGCACGATCACCGGGTCACCAACCTTGACGGCGTTGAAGTACCACTCTGCGTCGTCGGGACTTAGGCTGATGCAACCGTGGCTGACGTTCTCAATCCCCATTGCCGGGACCGCCCACGGAGCTGAATGCACGTAGAGACCGCGGCTGTCGATGCGGACGGCGTAATCCACCGTGAGCCGGTACCCGTCGGGATCGTCGACGGGGATGCCGACACTGCTCGAATCCATAGTCACCGAGCGGTCCTTGGACATGACCGCATAGGAACCGACAGGCGTCGGGTAATTCGGCCTACCCATCGATGCCGGCATCACTCCTTCCTCACCCCAGTGCGGCCGGTGGTGTGGTGCCGGTAGTCGTGACGGCGCTCCCGCCGGGACCCCGTCGATGCTGACGGTAAACGTGTGCTTTGAGATATCGGCAACCCCGAGGACGACTGCGCCTGTTTGGAACTCCATCGGCAGGCCGCCCACTGAAAGTGCAACTGTGCTGTGCGCGGGCCAGAATCGATCGGGAACCCACTGCACAACGTCGTTGTCGAGCCACTCGAACTTGCCGGTCATCGCGGGCGCGGAGTTCACTTCTATGGCGTGCTCGGCCGCGGGCCGGTCGGCTAAGTTGGCTATGGGCCTGCTGAAGGTCACCACGACGGGGTGTGCGACACCCACTAACTCGCCGCGCGTGGGTAGAACCGATGCGATTGCGAAGTCGCCATGCGGCAGGCTCACGGACACCAGACGCACGCCAGCTGGCCCTCCGACCACTGTCGCGGCGATTCCTAGCATCACCAGAACAGACCGAACCGCAGCTCGCATCGCTTCCATCACCCTTTGAAGTCGTCGTTGTCGCTTGACGATGTTAGGGGCGCCACGACGGGCCGGTGGGTAAGCGCGCGCTAGTAGCTCGATCAAGTCTTGGACAAGGTTTGATTACGGCCAGCGCATCCGGCGCAGCCCGATCAGCGAGTAAAAGTCGTTGCACCCCTTGCGATTCCTACTGAATGACTGCCGTATCGGGTGCTCACCAGCTCGCTGTCGTTGTGCATACGGCGATGCGGGTAGTGCGATGATGTCGTATCTCTATCCCGATCAGGAAGCCTGCGATGTGTGCTGTGGACGCCGAGACGGTTGGCTCAGACGCGCGAGGTCGGATCGCCGTCGCCTCGATGGTGGGCACCACGGTCGAGTTCTACGACTTCTACATCTATGCCACGGCCGCGGTTTCCGTCTTCCCGCACCTGTTCTTCCCCAAAGGCAACGGCACCACCGCGCTGCTGGCCTCGCTCGCGACCTTCGGTCTGGCGTTCGTGGCACGCCCGTTGGGGCAGTGTTGTTCGGGCATTTCGGCGATCGCGCAGGGCGAAAGGCCACGCTCGTTGGCTCGCTACTGACCATGGGCGTCGCCACTTTCGTCGTCGGAGTGCTGCCGACCTACCAGCAGGTGGGCGTCGCAGCGCCGGTGTTGCTGGCGCTGATGAGGTTCAGCCAGGGCCTCGCGTTGGGCGGTGAGTGGAGCGGGGCGGCACTGCTGGTCATCGAAACCGCCGAACCCGACAAGAGGGCGCGAGCCGCGATGTGGCCACAGCTGGGCGCACCATTCGGTTTCCTGCTGGCTAACGGGCTGTTCCTGATATTGATCAGTTGGCTGGGCCATAGCAACGTCGGACCCGACCTGGGAGGCCCGTTTTTGACCTGGGGATGGCGGATCCCGTTCCTGCTGAGTGCGGTCATGGTGGCGATCGGGCTCTATGTACGGCTGCGATTGACAGAGACGCCGGTGTTTGCCAGGGCACTCGAGCGCGGCGAGCGAGTCCGGAGCCCGCTGATCGCGGTGTTTCGCACGAGTTGGCGTGAACTGATTATCGGCACGTTCGTCATGCTCGCGACTTACACCCTCTTCTACACAGTCACCACGTGGACCCTGAGCTATGGCACGGCCAAGCGACCCCCGGGCGGGACAGGGCTGGGCTTCGGTTATGTGGACTTTCTACACATCCAGTTGATCGGAGTGTTGTTCTTTGCGGCGACGGTGCCGATAGCGGGCGCGCTCGCCGACCGGTTCGGCCGACGCAGGACGTTGTTGGTCATCACCACGGCCATCATCGTGTACGGTGCGTCATTCGATCTCATGTTGGCGCCCACCCGCGCAACGAAGGGCTCCGCGGAGCTCTTCGTGATTATTGGAATGACGTTGATGGGCCTGTCTTTCGGCCCGATGAGCGCGGTGCTGCCCGAGCTGTTCCCGACCAACGTCCGCTACACCGGCTCTGGGATCGCCTACAACATGTCAGGCATCCTGGGCGCCGCAGTGGCGCCGTTCATTGCTACGTGGCTGGCCACCAAACACGGAGTGGCATGGGTCGGGGTGTACCTGATCGTGGCGGCGGTCCTGACCGTCATCGCGTTATTGCTGATGCGTGAAACCAAAGATATTTCGCTGGAAAACCCAAGCCGTATGCCCTAAAAGACGCGAAAAGCCCAGAGCTAGAATATTTCTGGCGATGGCGTGAGTTCTAACATTCTCTCGCGTCTACGCCAGCGTCAGTGGCGGGTATCCCTGATGTCTTGCTCCGTGCGCTCCGAAGCACGGCCAGGCCCGCGGGCAGCAGCAGCGCGGCAATCACCGCAAGGATGGACTTGATGCCGTTACCCATGCTCCAGCCGTGACGCTGCAGCATCTCTAATACGGTGCCCGACACCGCGATTCCGACACCGGCGATCGTGACGAGTGACGTCAAAGTGACACCGGCGGCTTCGCCGGCCCGCTCGGGCGCAACGACGGTTTGAGTCGCGACCGTGGTGAACGCGTAGACCAGACCCATGGTGAAACCGCAGGCCGTCAGCGCGACCAGGTAGACCACCCACTGCTCCGAAGCCGCTAGGACGCCCAGCGATACCGCAGCGACGGCGCAGCCGACTCCCATGACCAGGATGGGTGAATAGCGTGCTGCCAAACGTCCCGAGATCACACCACCTATCGCCGCGCCTGCGGACGGGCCCAGGAACGCGATGCCCGCGGTAAGCGGGTCCAGCCCACGCACCTGCTGCAGGTTCGACCAAGGCACGTAGATCGCGTCGCAAGTCCAGATCCGCGATCGGAACGGCGCGCAGTCGACCATGAGCGAGGTCATCGCTGACGGCCAGCCGGCTCATCACCGCGGGACCGGCACCGGCCAGAACCGCAGCGCGAACCGCTGCCGCAGAAGCGAGTTCGAGGGGATGAGCGGCGGGCTCCGGCTGATCGCCGTCCACGGCCTCGTCGGCGCCTAGCAAGAGGCGCCACCCGGATTTGCGCGATACCAACGGCGTTTGGCGAAGCTCCGCAACAGTGATCGGAGCCGATCGCCGCACCCACTTGTGATCGGGCGGCACGGCGACGATCAGCTCATCGCGCCCGATAACGCGGCTGCGCAGCCCATGGAGTGCACCGCGAATCTCGATGAAGCCAAGTTCTGCCTCCCCCTCGCGCACAGCGGCGATTGCTCCCTCGCTGTCGGTTGCGTTGAAGCTGACCTCCGGCGCGACGGCGCCGTGGCGCTGGGCGGCGGCCTGCAGCGACACCAGCCAGCGTGGCAGCAATTGCTCGGCCACCGTGTGGCTGGCGACCACCTTGAGCCGACTGCGGCGCTCGGCGCGCAACGACGCCAGCCCGGTGTCGACGCGCTGCGCGACATCGAGTACCTGGTCCGCCCATTCGGCGACGACCTCGCCGGCTGCGGTCAGTTGGGTGCCCCGCGTCGTGCGCGTCACCAAGCGCACGCCGATCTGGGACTCGATCGAGGTCAGCCGCGCCGAAACGGCCTGTTGACTGGTCCCCACTTCACGGCTGGCCGCGTTCAAACTGCCCGTCTTGGCGATCGCCGACAACACCTCAACTGCGGAAAGTTCGGGCATCCGCGCGCTTAACGCCACGCCTGATCGTAACGTCACAAGGCACCATCCCGGGTCAAAACTCCTGGCTAAGGCTGGCCGGAAGCCCGCGGGCATTACAAGGCGCACTTGTATCCCTGCAAGGACGCGACCGCTACTGCGACGCCGTCGCTGGATGAACGATCAATGCCATGAACACTTCAACAAACACCAACCAGGCTCATGACACCACGACAAGCACCGCGCGCGCCACGGCCATCGGATTCCTGCGCCACTGCGCGGCCGGCGCCCTGCTGGCCACGGCGTTCGCCGCGACCGGCTTCGGTTTCGCTGCGACGGCCCACGCCGACGACGCCCCACCACCGCCGAACGCCGGCACCCCCGCAGCCATTGCGCCGGCGCTGATCGCGCCCTGGCTCCCATTCGCCGACCCTGGCTGCTGGCGCCAACTCTACTTCTTCAACGGTCGCGTGCATTGCGGCTGATTCTGAGCAGCGGACCACGAAAGGACAACGCCAAAAGCCGTCAGAGGCGGCCCGCAGGGGCTGCCCCTGTTCGATTTGTCCGTTTCTGCCATTGGCGGACCGCAGCGATCGCTGTCTTGAGCCCGCGCCGGCGCCCCGTCCCGACGTCGGTCTTGGCGAAACCGGGCCCTAGTTCGGTGAACATCCGCTCGCTGCGGGTTTCCGGCGAGTCGTCAGCGGTGTCGCGCAGGTACTTGGTCGGCAGCGACAGTTTGGCGAGGGTGCGCCATGTCTTGGCGCATTGCATCGCGAAAGAGTCTGTGGTGTAAGGCAAGTCGTACTTATCGCACACCGCGCGCACCCGCAGCGAGATCTCGTGCAGCCGGTTGCTCGGCAGATCGGGATATAGGTGGTGCTCAATCTGATGGCACAGATTGCCGCTCATGAACCGCAGCACCGGCCCAGCCTCGAAATTGGCGCTGCCCAGCATTTGGCGCAGATACCACTCGCCCTTCGATTCGCCCGCCATGTCGGTCTCGGTGAATTTCTCTGCGCCATCAGGGAAATGCCCATTGAAGATCACCGCGCTGGCCCAGATGTTGCGGATCACGTTGGCCATCACGTTGGCTTTCAGCGTCGATTTGTAGGTCGCCGCCGGCGACAACGAGGTGAGTGCCGGGAACGCGACGTAATCCTTGACCAGCTGGCCGCTGACCTTGGTGGAGAACTCGCGCAGCTGCTCGAGGGTGATGTCGCGCCCGGGACCTGCCTTGAAGATTTTCTCGACGTCGATGGTCTGCAAGCCAATTCCCCACTCGAACCCAAGCGAGAGCATGATCCCGAACAGAAAGTTGCCGATGTTGTAGGGCTCCCAGGGCTGGTCACGCGTGACCCGCAGGATGAAGTAGCCGACATCGTCATCCATGCCGAGGATGTTGGTGTATTTGTGGTGCTTGGCGTTGTGAGCGGAAACCCAGTGTTTTGACACCGCATTCATGTCCCACTCCCATGTCGTGGAGTGGATCTCGGGATCGTTCATCCAGTTCCACTGGCCGTGCATGACATTGTGGCCAATCTCCATGTTCTCGATGATCTTGGCCAGACCAAGAGTCACGGCTCCGGCCCACCACGTCGAGCGTTTCGAGCTGCCGGCCAGCAGGAGTCGGCCGGCTACTTCGATGGCACGTTGTGCGGCGATGGTGCGGCGGATGTAGCGGGCGTCGCGCTCGCCAAGGGAATCCTCAATGTCCAGTCGGATCGCATCCAGCTCGAAGGCCAGATTCTCGATGTCGGCGTCAGTTAAGTGGGCGAAGGCCGGAACGTCAGTAATCGCCATGGTTTCCTCCCCTTCGGACTGCTATGTCGGGATCGCAGCGTTGATGTGCCATCGGCAAGTGGCTGATCGACGGGCGAGCGCTTCCCTCGATGGCTCAACGCGGGTTAACGGTTCAGCGGTTCCTTGCGGCTGATGGACTTACGCGATTCACAGGTCCCCAGGGCGGATCCAATTTGTCTGCGAGTTAACCCTGTTCGTTGCCTTGATGGTTGCATACCTCACGAGATGAGAGGCGGCTTGGAACAGAATAAGCGACGGCTTGGTAATAGTGACGGAGGCCGTAACGGCGCATCCCACCCGTTTCGCATGACTCCGACGGAAAGACCGGTTCGTGCTCGCGAGCTCAGGACGAGAAACTCCCAGAAGAACGGCCGCGGCTGCGACTCGGGGCTCTCCCGACGCGAGCAGTGTTAGCGTCATCGGCGTGACCCTCAAAGACATCACCCTGAAAACCCTCGACGGCAAGCCTGCCACGCTGGCTGAATTGTCCGACGGTGTAACGCTGATCGTGAACGTAGCCTCCAAGTGTGGACTTACTCCGCAGTACTCGGCGTTGGAGAAGCTGGCTAACGACTATGGTGACCGTGGCCTGACGGTGGTCGGCGTCCCGTGCAATCAGTTCATGGGCCAGGAGCCGGGCACGGCCGACGAGATCCAGGCGTTCTGCTCGACGACCTACGGGGTGACGTTCCCGTTGCTGGAGAAGACCGACGTCAACGGCGACGACCGCCACCCGCTCTACACCGAGCTGACCAAGGCCGTCGATTCCGATGGCGAGGCAGGCGACATTCAGTGGAACTTCGAGAAATTTCTGGTCGCGCCCGACGGTGAGGTGGTCAACCGGTTTCGGCCCCGGACCGAACCAGACGCGCCCGAGGTCATCAGCGCCATCGAGGCCGTCCTGCCCCGATAGGCGGCAGGGGTCCGACCGCCGCTCAGCGGTCGTCGATGGTGATCCCACCGATCATTGCGTAGATGCGGTGCCTCGACGTCTTGGCGTGCGGTGCGCTGCTAGCACGTCGGCGTTTGCCAGCGTTTGCGCGTGAGCGGCCAGTGTCGATGCCCGGTTGGCATCGGCAATTGCTTCGGAGGCGTTCCCTGCTTCCTTGCTGTGCGCCGCTGCCCAATACCGTTTCGTCTCTTCGAGCCGGGCCTGGGCCTCGGCGCCGATGCACTCGCGATGCCTGGCCACATAATCGGAAATTTGGCGCACCCTGGCGTCCGCCGTGGACAACGCCTGCCCCAAGGAATCAACGCGCCCTCCAATGTTCGGCTGCCCATCGCTAGGGCCGACCCTCCGCGCGGCGCGCCTGCGGCGGCGCGCGCGAAGGAGCACCAGAACCACCACGACGACGACCACCACGACGATGACGCCGATCGCGATCAGCAACCAGATCCGCTTTGACGAGCTTGCCGATTGGTTCAATCCGTCAGCTGCAGCGACCGCAGCACCGCTCCAGTCTTTAGCGCCCACCGCCAGTTCAATCTTGTTGCTCTGCAGACTGTTTAACTCAGCTGCTGTGAGGCCCTGCGCCTTCGGCGGCACGCTGAACGCGTACAACTTAGTGTTGGTAGCCACGGCCAGCAGCACGTCGTGGTCGCCCATCCCGCTTTCGCTGCGGGTTCGGTCGGCCCAGTTCTCGGGTTTGAACCGGGAGAAGTTGTCGACGTAGACCACCCACAGTTGAATGTGCCGATCGTGATAAAGCCGGTCGATTGCCGCGGTGACCGTCGCCCGACTGGAATCCGTCAACACCCCGGAACTGTCAGTGATGTGATCCGTGAGCTTGGACGGCGGTTGTGCGCCGGCGGGGGTTGCCAGCAGCAACCCCGCCGTGAGGATCGTCAGGACTACACCGAACAGGCGAACAATGCGCATGCGGGTAATCTAGCCCGTCAACAGCCGCGATCCAGGTTTGCGCATGCCACAATCAATCTGGATGGTTCACAAACCGGTGACAAATGCGTAACCACCTTCTGTGGCAGAGATCAATCGGCTGGAGCCTTTCCGATTCTAATGGCCGAAGCGCACGCAAAAGCTCTACGTCGGTGATGGTCGCGTTCGACGAACTCCGGCCATCCCATGGTCGGAGCACGCATCGAAAGCGAGGCCTCAGCGGTGGGGTACTGAGCGGATACTTGGAACCGTGATCTCGCTATCCAACAGGACGAAGACCGATGTCACCACGGAACGCATTGGTTAGATTCACGAGGTCACACGTAAGTGCGTCATCCGGTGCGCTTATGAAGCTCGCTGAGCAGATTTCTACTAGTACCTGTGCCTTTGATTACGCCACAAGTCTCGCCAGTGAACCGCACCGATCTCGCAGAAAGGCACGCCTGTCGTGAGCTGAGCCAGACTCAGCACATCCCGAACCGGGTACTTACCTCCGACATCGCCATTGGGCACACCCACGCTGGGGTCAAGGCGGATGATTGCGGCGTCTTTCTTTTGAGTGCCGGTCTCACCGTTCTCTTCGTACTCCTGCGCGCTCATCGTGCCCAGCGGAGCGCTGTCATCTCCGTAAGTCCACCTTTCGTCGTGTGCATCGCAGTGTCCACTGGTCATCAAATAGTAAGAGTTGTCGTTGCCTTGGGTCGCATAAGCCGCTGTGCACCAGCTAGTTTCGTCGGCGATCTTCGAGCCCGGCGTCAGCGGCGCCTCGGCCAGCGCCGGACTGGCGAAGACCGTCGCGGCAATCACCGCGGCACCCAACCATGCTTGTCGTCGCAACCACGCTGACGTCATTCCGCCCCCCACCGCTGGACACGGTCACACCGCTTAGCGGACCGAGTGCGCGAATCGAAAAACTGGGCGGTTCTTGGTCGCAAGCATCGGATCCGGTTCACTTGGTTGCCGCGCCGGGCCTCCCCTGCTTGCGGGGCAGCGGCGCCGTGGTTGGTAACTGACGTTCCCGCCAAGCATCAACCGCGGGCTACCAGTTGGTCAGGATGAAATGGTTGATGGCAAGGGCGCCCACGGCGTTGGCAGCCAGCCACCAGCGTTGGGATGATCGAGGTAGCAGCGCGGGGGCCGCGGTCAACCACACCATGAACGGCAGCCAGATGCGTTCGGTTTCCGCCTTACTGAGCATGCTCAGATCAGCGCACAGCATTGCGGTAATCGCGGCCAGCACCAGTAAATGCAGACTGGACCGCTGGCGGATCGCGACAATTGTGAAGATCCGGCTCAAACCGGCGACGCTGCCCAAACCGATTGCGCACGCGGCCGCGGCCAGATTCGCCCAGCTCCAGTACTGGAACGGCCGGTTCATCGCTATGCCCTGCCAATAGCGCTGCCGGACAAGGGTATAACCGTCGAACCACCAGAACCCTGCCACAGCGAATGCCACCATCACCGCTACCGCGGCGGGCAGCGCTGCCACCAACGCGGCAACCGCCGCGCGGCGGCTGCGCACAGCGATGAGCACCGCCAGCGCGGGCAGAGCCATCAAAACCAGGCCGTAGTTCAGGAAGATCGCCCAGCCGAGAAGCAGCCCGGCAACGGCCGCGACGGGGATCGGCCAGCACACAGTCCGACTCGCCGCCAGCGCCAGCAGGGCAATACCCCAGGTGGTGACGCCGGTGAAATAGGCATCCGCCGACACGGCAATCCAGATCGCGGTCGGTGCCACCGCGACGAACGGCGCGGCCATCCGGGCGGTCGGCTCATCGGACACGGCGCGCACCGCGACGATCACGGCGGTGGCCGCGCTCGATCCGACCAGCAGACAGAACGCTCCCGCCCACGCACCGCCGCTCAAGCCGATGCGGTCCAGCCAAACAAACGTCAGCAGCGCGCCGGGCGGATGCCCGGCCACATGGGTGATCCATGAGTTGGGCTGGAAGTCGAGGATGCGGCTCGAGAAGGTGCGCAGCATCTCCGGGATATCGGTGATTGCCGGTACCTGCCGCAGATACTCGTGGCGGGCCACCAACCGCCCGGCGAACCCAAGCTGTCAGCCGTCGATCATGGCCAGTGCAAACGCCCACCCGCACGAGGTGACCCAGGTCGCCAGTGTGATAACTCGCCACGACAGTCGCTGCGCGAGGCTGGGGGGCCCCACAGCACAGCTGCGATGGCGATCGGAACAGCCGCCATGCTGCCCCAGCCGACATGAGTGTTCCACCAGCCGAAAATCGGTGCGGTGTCAGCTACCTCGTGGATTCCCTGCGGTGTGCTACGAATCAACGGGGTGACGATGCCCAGGTGCAAATGCGGCACCACGAAAGCGATTAATATCTGTACGACGCCCAGCGTCACCGCGACGGCTTCGCGGCGTCCGCTTTTAACGACAGCCCAGCCAATGGTCAGAATTCTGGCCACCGAATTCGTCGCCGGAATTGGTTGCAGCGCATCGCTGCGACGGTTCGGGACTGTCATGGAGTCCCGGCTAGCGATTCACGCCGCACGAGCTGCGGCGAGTCAGCACCGCGATCACGCGGTCGTGAATCTCGACGACGTCAGTCACCGGGAACCCGGCACTGTGCGCGATGGCGCCGAGCGCCCCCGGCCCTACCCGTGACCACGGAAACCATTGCCCCAGATGCCGTTCGGTTTCCCAACGCAGCATTTCGCAACAGAACATGGTTGCGGGGGAATCGATCTCGACGATGACGGTGCCGCCGTGTGCGAGGAGGTCCGCGGCCCGCAGCAATGTCCGGACCGGGTTGCCGCCGATACCGATGTTGCCGTCGGTGAGCAGGATCTGTTCCCAGCTGCCTTCGGCGGGCAACGGTGCGAACAGGTCGCGGTGGATCGCGGTTCCGCCGCGTCGGCGCGTCATCTCCACCGCTACGGCCGAACTGTCCACTCCAAGTGCGGGTAACCCGCGCTGCTACAGCGAAGCAGTGAATCGGCCCGGTCCGCACCCCACATCCAGAGTCGGCCGCGAGGAGCAATGCCCGAGTATCCGCTCATCGGCGAGCCGATCCTGCGGCGTGCTCTGCGGTCCTCCCATCCAGCGGTCCATCGGCAAATCACGCCGGTGTCCAAAGTGATTGCGGGCCCAGCATGAGCTGCCCGCTGCCGCCGACCGATAGATCAGGTCCGCCGACCTCGAAACGGGCGGCTCGCAGACGTCGGCCGTCATCGCGGCCCCCGATTCATCCAACCCACGCGCCGCTGAGATGTGGCCAATGCGCGCTTCGGACAGGGGCTGCATCGCCGGCGGCGCTGTAAAGCCCGCAGTGATCTAAAGGCGTCCATCTGTCCTGCCGTTCGCAAAGCCAGCGCTTTTATTCTCATTCGACGCTGAGTTCGCTACGGATTGCCATCCAGCCTGATTTCAAACCGCGGTCTTCTTGCCAGCCGCCCGGTGAGCTGCCACTTCAGCTCGGAAAGGACAGCATGAGCAAGCGATTTCGGTGGGATTTGCGCTAACGGGCATTCGCATCGTGACCAGGCAGCCTGTAAGGTTCCGAATTCTTCGAGCGTCAGTGAGTGGGTCGGATGGTGAGTCGTCCCCGTCGGGCACAGTGAAGTGATGTACTCGCGTTCCGCGCCGGTGTGGCTGCTGGCGGTCGGCCTGCTGGTCGGCTGCAGCAGCAAGACCGGCTCGCCGGTCCCCGCCCGCGTCGCCACGCCTGCGGCTGAGCCTGCGATCGCCGGAACGCCGACGGTGCCGCCGGTCGGCAAGGTGGTCCCGATCGGCAACGCACCCGAAGGCATTGTCATCGGCACGTCGGGAATCGGGGCGGTCGCGGTGCGCAACCCCGACGGGGTCGTACTGTTTGATCCCGCCTCCGGTGCGGTGCTTCAGAGGATTCCGACGGTGGGAGCGGCCCGGCACCTGAGCTTGGCCGGACCCGACGGGCCGGTGCTGGTACCGCTCGAGGGTTCCAACAAACTATGCGAAGTGACCCTTGCTGATGGTCGCACGACCTGCACCGCGACCGATGTGGGCCGGCAACCGCACGACGCGGCCCAGACGACCGGGGGCACCATCATCGTCACCAATGAGCTCGGCGGCGGCGTGGTCTTCGTACGTGGCGGCACGGTGGTTTCGTCACTTCCCGCCGGACCCGTGCAGCCAGGCGGCGTAGCGGCGGTAGGCAGGTACGCCGCGGTGGCCGACGTACAAGGAAACGGAGTGTGGGTGTATGACGCGTCGACTCGCGAGCTGGCGGCGCACGGCCCGGTTGGGGTGAAACTGACCCATGCGGTTGCCATGTCCGGCAATTTGGCTGCTTTCGCGGACACCGATGGCGGCGCGGTCTTCGTCGAGCGCGTCGAACCGCAGCTCACCCAGGTCGCCAGGATCGACGCTCCAGGCAAGCCGTATGGGCTGGCTTACGACGCAGGGCGCCGTCGCCTGTACGTCACGTTGACCGCGACCAACTTAGTGCGGGTGATCGACATCTCGGACGCCACCAAGCCGCGAATAGTCTGCGATGTGCCGACTGTGCAACAGCCCAATTCGGTTGCCGTCGATGTTCGTTCGGGCAACGTGCTGGTGACGGGCAGTGACCCGGACGGTAGCAGCGGCGTGCAGATCATAACCTCCGACCTGCTTCCGCCGGGCTGATCGGGTGTTCTAGTCTGCACCTCCCCAGCGAGCACGAAACATGTTGAGCAGCAATCGCTTTGGCAGTCGACGCGCGTTGTGGCATTACGGCAGGTCAGGCACAAGATTTGGCGTCCAGACCGAAGCGCCTCGGATCTAACTACAACCGCTCTCGACAGCGCTCCACGATTCCGCACTAGTATTGATCCTTCAATGGCTGGCGGACTGGAGCGTTTCCCGCCTACCAGGCTTAGGGAGTCGCGTATGGGCGATGGGCCGGAACTGACAATCTCGACGCAGGATGCGAACCGGCGACGCTTGTTCGCCACGAGCACGGCTGCTGTGTGGATTGCCGCGGGACTCGGATACATGATCCTTGAAGCCATGGCGGCCGCCGGCTTTCGGAGCCATTACAGCTACGCCCACAATTTCATCAGTGATCTCGGGATCACCTCGCGCGGCATGTTTGAGGGTCGCATGATCGACTCCTCGCGGGCCTGCCTGATGAACACCGCATTTTGTCTGCAGGGAGCTCTGTTTCTCGTTGGTGCCGTCCTCGTCGTTCGGGCTCTCGAGGCCCAGCGGGCGGCATTGTTCCTCACTCTCGCCGCCGCCAATGCGGTCGGCAACATTGTGGTGGCAACGTTCCACAGCGGACCCGTGGCGCACGCCGACGGAACCATATGGGTTCATCAGACCGGCGCGCTGCTTGCGATCGTCGGAGGCAACGCGGCAATCCTGGTTGGGTCTTCGATTGTTCGGCACGCCGATGGGACGCCGTGGTATCGCCGCGTATCGGCCGGGCTCGGTGTGTTAGGCCTACTCAGCTTCGTGTTGCAAGTTATTGGATCGACCGTCGCGGCAATAAACATTCTGCCGCCCGCAGTGTGGGAACGATGCAGCGTCTATTCGATCATCACGTGGCAAATGTTCACCGCCGCTTACCTACTCACTTACCGTCGCTGACCACGTCAGGGGGGCAGCGACACCGCCGCCGCCGCGACCAGCCCCGCAGAAATGTCATGCAGATCAGACCGGCGCGATATTCGATCCGCCCCGTGAGCGGCGGCACCATCCCGGCTGGTTCTCGGTCATTGTCGATGAATAAACGATGACCTTCTAGTTCAGAGAGTCGCAGAACCGATTACGGCGGACGGTGGTGGTCGGCTCCTCCGCGTGTGAGCGCGTTCATCAACGAGCACTCACCACGGCAGTAGGGCAGCACGGGCTGATCGAGCCATCTATTTCGTCAACGATCGGCAGCGGTACTGAACGACCGCCCGTCATGGCATCGCCTCGGCCCAAGCGATATGCCCGTCAAACTCAAGCGTTTTCGCCATGTCGCGGTAGCGATCCCTGAAGTGCGCGTAGGCCGCGTCATCACCGCGCGCCCGCGCGACCAGAGCCCGCAGTCGCAGCAGCCAGATGTCGCGTATCACCAGCCCCTCATCGGCCGGCGCGGCCGCTAACCGCTCGATCGCGGCCTCGGCTTCGGCTAAGTCCCCTTCAGAGTCACGGTCGGCCCCGCGATCGAGCAGTGCCTCCACCAGAACACCCGTCGCTGGAATGCCCCACGCCAGCAGCTGTCCCTCGCGGAACAGATGGTCGACGGCGGCACGCATGAGCGGTATAGCCTGATCGCGATCGCCACACCGAAGCCACTCACGCGCCAAGTACACGTTCACAAGCGGTACATCGCACAAGAGGTAACCCTGGCGCAGGAACACGTCGCTGACCTCGGCCAGCAGTTTTAATCCGCGGTCACGCTCGGGATCCGTCGGACGGTGTACCAGCCCAACGCCTAGCGCCATCCCGGCGAGGGCTAACGCAACGTCATCACCGGATCGTTCGGCAATACGTAGGGCATCCTCGATCTCGCGCACCGCGCGATCATCGGTACCCAGCACGCCAAACGGTATTCCCGGGAGGTAGGAGTAGGCGACGACCGCGGCGTAAGACATGGCGTCGGCGCTGCGGGCCATGGCGACGGCGCGGTGCAAGTCGTCTCGCCATCCGGGACGACCCAGGCAATAACGGGCCTGACCCCGCGCCGCAATGGCGGCCGCTAACGGAGACCCGAAAATGAAGTTGCCTATGGAGGGGTCACCGCCGGCCAAGTCGATGACCCGCTGTGACCACCGCAGCATGTCAGGCCATTCGCCACTTTCAACCTTGGCGCGTAACAGAACCGTGGACAGCCCCACTGTCAAGATCGGGTCGCCGACCGACTCGAGGAGGACCCAGGCTTCCGACGACAGTTGCGACGCCTCGGGGATCCGGGCCTCATCCATCACCAGCGCAGCCATGGCGATGGCCAGTGACGCCTTGTCTCCGGCGGCGGCGCACAAATCCCGCAATTCATCAAAGCGGTCACCGGCCACATGTTCATGGACTCGATAGGCTGTCCCACACAGCATAGTGCGCGGCGCGATGCGCATGGCTGGCCGTTTTGGGTCCTCGGCGGGTAGGGCGTCGGCGATTTTTTGGGCGCGCTCCCAACTCCGTCGCGCCGCGGCGATGTCGCGGTTGGTCGCCCATGTTGCGGCGCGCATGTGCCAGCCGTAGGCGGTGTGCGCATCACCGGCGGCTTCCAGATGTTCGGCGATCAACGCGGCGTTCTGGTCGGACGATTCCGGGTCGCGCAATTCGATTGCGGCGGCCAGCGTTCGGTGCAGGCGGGCGCGATCGGATTTCAGCTGCGATTCGTAGGCCACCGCGCGGATCAACGGATGCCGAAACGCATACTCGGCGCGCGGGGTGAACCGCACCTGGTCGACGAGCTCGGCGGCGATCAGTTCGTCGACAACCGGGTCGACCTCCAGGCTGGATAGCAGATCGCGATCGAAGCGGGAGCCGATCGCGGCGGCGGCAAGCGCGTGTTTGGCCGCCCGGCCGAGTCGGTCGATGCGGGCGGCGATGGTTGCCTGCAGCGTGGCCGGCACGCTGACGTCGGCCACATCGGTATGGCACGCGTAGCCGCCGCTC
>NZ_JBKQQD010000559.1:0-3092 GCF_052144515.1 Mycobacterium sp.
AAGCCACCGATAGTCGATCGCCGCTGGCCGGTCTCTCCACTGAATGTTGTCGTCGACGTCTACGACAAGGCACCGATTCGTCCCGCCGAACTCCGGTCCCCTCATCCCGCGTCCGACCATCTGCTCATAAAGGATCCGACTTGTGGTGGGTCGTGCCACCACCACGCATCGCACGCTGGGTGCGTCAAAGCCAGTGGTCAGTACCCCATAGTTGCTCAACACGGATAGGTGGCCGTCCCGGAATCGTTCAATGAGTGCTCGCCGTACCGCCGGTCTAGTCGTACCGAGAACACATGCTGCAGAGCGGCGATTTCGCTGCAGAAGGCTGGCCATCGCCTGCGCGTGCTGAATGGAGCAGGCAAAGAGCAAGACCGACCATCGCGGATCTAGCTGGAGCAGCCTTTCGAGTATCCGACGGTTTCTGCGGTGCTCCTCGCCGAGCTTCTTCAGCACGGCCGGATGGACGTCGTCGAAATCCTCGTAGTACCGGGCGTAGGAACTGTTGGTCGCCAGATCAATTCGCTTTGCGCTGTAGTCAAGACTCTCGAACTGCACCTGAGCCAGAACGCTCTGAGCTCTCAGCGTCTGCACGGGGTCGGCTCCGAGGCTTGGAGCGTGCAGAATCCGGTTGTGGAATCGCCGATGAAGCCTGCTCGTTTCGTCCGCACTTGCCCGGCGAGGTGTGGCCGTGAGCCCGAAGAGCGCCGTAGCGGAGCGCTTGCGGCGGAAGTCGATGCCAAAAGAGTTGAGCACACCCGTGTAACTCGGCGCCAGGGCCCGATGCGCTTCGTCGATGACGACTACACCGGTTGACTCGCCGAGGATCTCTACGTCTTCTGGCGTTAATTCGCGACCTGTCCCGCGCACCGCGGCGTGCAGTTTTTGAACGCCGGCCACAACAACCCCACATTCGTTGAGGCTCGCATTTCTGTTGCCCCACATATCTCGGTTGCAATCCCACATGACGGCGAGTTGGACGAACTTGCGACTGCGCTTTCATCGAAATGGTCTCTTAGAACTGACCGAGCACAGGACTGCGTATCGCAGGGAAACAAACTGGTCGCTCAGCGTCGCGGTCGGATGCCGCACTTCGGTGTGATCACAATCGAGCCTCGGCCCGCGATGTTGCGGATTCTCGCAGACGGTTCGGGAGCTATAGATTTCGTCTACCACCTCGACCTCGCCGCGCTGTCGGACTCGATTGACACTGTGGCGAGGCGCAGGGGGCCTCGCTGGTCACCGGGGCAAATCTTCAACCGCCTCATGATGCAGAAACGTCTTCGGGACTACGACGACCTGGTTTACGAGGTGATGCGAGTTCCCTCAGCATGAATCGCCTTTTCGCCCTATGCGCACGAAAGGTATGCCGCCCCGGCTGCGATAGCGTTCCTGCGCCAGCGCCGCCATGACTGGTGCCGCACAGTCGATCTCAGCGAAACCGCAGACCCGCCAGCGGGTCATAGCCGGGACCGAACGGCGTCGGGCCGCTGCCGTCGATGCCCCGGGCCAAGGTGCTGTCGCGCTGAGCGACGTAGTCGGACATCGCCGTGACCTGCGCCCCGTCGCTGTCGCGGGCTGCTGCATCGGCCCTCGCAGCCGCCGCCCCGGCCACCAGCTCGTCGAGGTCGCGCCTGCCGGTCAGCGCGCGGGCGAAGCCGCCAATCGTGCCGACCGGGACCGCGAACGACCACCGCTGCCCGGCGGCATCGGCCAGCGTGTCGAAGGCGATCACCGCAGCCGCCACACGGTCAGGTTGGTGAGCGCCCGGCTGCCAACCGACCATCGCGGCTTCAAGATCGGGCAGGTGACCCGCGATCGCACAGCGTCCGTTCTCCAACGCGGCCAGCAGGCCCGCCGAGCGTGCCAGGGCGTCACCGACGCGGGCGCGGCCCTTCGGCGGCCAGCTCGACACCGTGATGTGGTGCGGTGGCCGCTGGCGGCGCAGCGCCTCGGAGACCAGCCGGACGTAGGTCGTCGCCGCCGAGAAGCCTTCGACGTGGATCGCACTCGCGCCCAGGGTGATCGCCAACGCAGCAGCACGGTTGGCCCACGCATCCGAGGTGAGCTGCTCGCTCACGTCGGCGATCAGGCACACGGTGCCATCCGGTGCCAGCGACGCGCCGATGATGCCGGTCTCGTCGTTCACGCCGGTGTCTGCAGGGTCGATCGCCACGACGATCCTGCTGGGTCTGGCAGGTGCAGCCGGGAGCCGGTGCGACTCGATCCATTCGGCCCGGATCAGCGAGCCCTCGTCGGTGCTCGGACTGCCTAAATACAACGCTGCCCATGCGCGGCTGCCTACTGCCCGGCGGATCTCGGCGAAGCCTTCGAGATCGCGACCGAGGGCGCTGATCACGGCCACTCCGGGAGGGCGGCACAGGACATCGGGCACCCCGGGGGTGCTGATGGCCGGGATATTGATATACGTCCAGCGGGTGTCGTTCTCGCTGCTCAGGCTGCCGATCAGGTCGTCGGCGCTCCACCTGGTCGCCAACACCACACAGCCCGCGCCGGGGTGTAAGCGGCTCATCAGGTCGGCCCGAAACGTCGACAGCAGACGGCGGCGATAGGCCGGACTGTCAGCCTCGGCGGCACCCTTGATCGGGTCGTCGACCACCAGCAGACCTCCGCTGGATACGCCGAAACCCGTTGTGGCTGACATGATGCCACCACTGAGCACACCGCCCCGGTGTCCGGTCACCAACCACCTGTCGACGGCACTCTTGGACGCATCGACCTCGAAGCCCAGTAGGTCGCTGTACTCGGTGACCAGTCGGCGCGCCTGACCAGAATGCTCCAACGCCAGGGTGTCGGCATAGGACTTCACGATCACCGAGGCGTCGTTGTCGAGCATCAACGCGAACAGCGGGCCGATGACTGAGCAAAGCAACGATTTACCCGACCTCGGCGGTGTGGAAAGCACATAACGCCGATCAGGCTGCGTGATCGCGTCGAGTAGAACATCGGAGATCAACGCAATGGTGGGAACGATGTTGAAGTTGGGCATCAACCGCTTGGCCAACGCTGCCGGGCTGGCCGGTCGCTGCCGCTGCCGGGCATAGGTCAACGCGGCCGCGTCAATCAGAATGCGC
>NZ_JBKQQD010000560.1:0-3273 GCF_052144515.1 Mycobacterium sp.
CGAACTCGCGCAGCAGGGCCCTGGCGCCCCAGCCGGCGGCGTCGTCGATCATCGCGGTGATGGAATCGCCGGAGTACTGCAGCGCCTCGGCCAGAATCTGATTGCGCCCGTCGGGGAAGTGGTAGTAGACGGAGCCGCGTGGCGCGCCGCTGCGGGCGAGCACCTCATCGATGGTCACACCGGCCGCTCCGCGCTCGCGCATCACCTCGGCCGCGCTGACCAGCATCTTTTTCCGGGTATCGCAGCGCTTCGTCGGAGCGGGGTCCGGCTTTGTTGCGTCCGTGGTGTCGGTGGCAGTCGGCACTTTCGCGTCTGCTTTGGCCCGCGTCATGCAGCCTGCGAGTGCCGCATTACCGGCCAGTGCAGATTACGTGGGCTGAACCGGAATGGCCGGCGCTTCAAGTCGGGCATCTCGCGCGTGAAGTGGTAACCGGCGACGTTGAGCTCGATGATCCACATGATTTTCTCCCGGCCTATGTGCTGCACTCATGCGCCGGGGCCGGCGGCTCATGATTATGCGAGGAAGCATATGACACATCGGTACGCTAAGCAAGTTGTTTCTGGGGGCACGGCCCAGACCGCTGTAAATAGTGTGACCCGCATAGTCACTGCTGTGTCTGAGGGACCATATAAGTACCCGGTAATATGCGATATTGCATAATTGCTGGATCTGAGGTTCACTGTGCCGATGGCTGGCACTTCCCCGACGGCTCTACCGACTCTGGACACCGTGTCCCTCGAGCGGGATGGGCACGTCCTGCTGATCGGCCTGAACCGGCCCCACAAACGCAACGCATTCGACCGGGCGATGCTGGCCGACTTGTCCCGCGCCTACGGGCTGCTGGAGTCGGACGACTCGCTGCGTGCCGGGGTGCTGTTCGCGCACGGCGACCACTTCACCGCCGGTCTGGACCTCGTCGATGTCGGCCCCTCCGTCGCGGCCGGGGAGTTGGAGTTCCCGGATGATGGCCGGGACCCGTGGCGGCTGGACGGTGCGTGGGCCACGCCGCTGGTCGCCGTCGCGCACGGCTGGTGCATGACGTTGGGCATCGAATTGCTGCTGGCCGCCGACATTCGCATCGCGGCAACCGGGACACGCTTCACGCAACTCGAAGTCCAGCGTGGCATCTACCCCTTCGGCGGCGCGACCATCCGGCTTCGCCGCGAGGCCGGGTGGGGCAATGCCATGCGCTGGCTGCTCACCGGCGACGAATTCGACACCGCCGAGGCGCACCGTATCGGGCTGGTCCAGGAGGTGGCCGACGACGCCGCGGCTGCCTTGGCCCGGGGCCGCGAGATCGCGCACACCATCGCCGACCGCGCCGCACCGCTGGGTGTGCGGGCCACCCTGGCGTCCGCACACCTGGCACGCGCAGAAGGTGAGGCGGCCGCCATCGAGCGATTGCGCCCCGCCGTCGCCGAGCTGTTCGCCAGCGAGGACGCCGCCGAGGGCGTGCAGTCATTCATCGAGCGACGTCAGGCGCGGTTTACGGGACGTTAGCCGGCTTCTTGTAGCCACTGAACGGGCATCCCGGATCGAAGGCGTACCAGGTGATTCCGTATCTTGTCGTCGATTTCGGCAAATACGGGCGGCAGCGCTTATGTGAAAGTGCTTACCGCGTCCACTATTTCGTCGCAACGCGAACGCGGTACCAGGACATGCGTCACGTGTCCGCGAACATCAACGCCGTCGCACACGGCATCTTCTACGGGCGAGCAGATCGGCCCGGAAAGCGGCGATCGTCCATGCACGTCTACGGTGCTCCACCAATAGGATTCATGTGCACCGGATCCGATAAGACCTAGGAGGGCAGCGTTGGCCAGTGACTTCGAGCAGTTGCTGGCGATCCTGGATCTCGAGCGCGTCGATGAGCTCACGTTCCTCGGATCGCACCCGACCAAGAACCCGGCCCGCACGTACGGTGGCCAGCTGATGGCGCAGGCGCTGATCGCCGGCAGTCTGGTTCTGACACACAAGGTGCCGCCGGCTGCGCTCCAAGTCCATTTCATCGCCGGCGGCGACCCGACGAAAGATATCCAGTACCGGGTGGTCCGGCTGCGTGACGAGCGCCGCTTCGCCAATCAGCGGGTCGATGCGATGCAGGACGGAACATTGCTGGCCTCCGCGATGATTTCCTATATGTCCGGCGGCCGGGGTCTTGAGCACGGCGTAACGCCGCCGAAGGTGCCAGATCCGCACACATTGCCGTCGGTCGACGAGTTGCTGCGCGGCTACGAACATGTCGTCCCCGACGTCGTAAATGCGTTGCGGCCGATCGAAGTGCGTTATGCCAACGACCCACCCTGGGTGATGCGCAACAAAGGGGAGCGGCTCGCCCACAACCGGGTGTGGCTGCGCGCCGGCGGCGAGATGCCCGACGACCCGCTGTTGCACACCGCCGCGTTGCTGTACTCGTCGGACGCCGCGCCCCTGGATTCGATCATCACAACGCACGGGTTGTCGTGGGGCTACGACCACGTCTTCGCCGCGTCGGTCAACCACTCGATCTGGTTTCACCGCCAGGTCCGCTTCGATGATTGGGTGCTGTATGCGACCTCGTCTCCGGCGGCAGCCGACTCCCGTGGGCTAGGCATCGGCAACTTTTTCGACCGCGATGGCCAATTGATAGCAACGGCGGCCCAGGAAGGCATCGTCATACATTTGCCCGCCTGATCTCGCGGATAACCTCCTGTCGAAGTTGCCAAAGTGCGCCCCCGAATTAGTATTTGTCGGGTGGATTTGCCCACCGGCATAAACGCCCCTACATCGCGGACCCTCTCGCATACACGAGATCGTCCGGGAATCCACCCGGTGCACCACGCGTTTGCACCGTGAGCTGCGGCCCACGCCGCAGCCACCATCTGCCCGAGCCAACCCCATTAGCCACGATATGAGTCGACCCACGACATCCTTGGCCATCCTTAGCCGCGTCGTCGCCTGAATTACCTTGACCCGCAAACCGTGGTCCCCCGCGCAGCGCCGCGACGACGAGGAAAGTAGACGACGAGGAAAGTAAAGGTCTCTAACACGGAGAGGGGACAACGTGTCTGTAGCGGCCGATGAGCTTGTCGCAGCACTACGTCTGGCAGCGAAAGAGAACGCCGAGTTGCGCCGTCAGAACCGCGACCTCGTTGCATCGAAAAACGCTCCGGTGGCGGTGGTGGGGATGGGGTGTCGTTATCCGGGTGGGGTGTGTTCGCCGGAGGGGTTGTGGGGGGTGGTGGCCGGGGGTCGGGATGTGGTGTCGGGGTTTCCGGTTGATCGGGGTTGGG
>NZ_JBKQQD010000561.1:0-53103 GCF_052144515.1 Mycobacterium sp.
CCCGGACACGCCGAGCGTCCGGGGCTTTTGCGACTGCTCGCCGAATTAGCGGACACCGCGCACCGGCCGTCATGGATGATAGGTATGTGTCAGACATCAAACGTGGCCGCGCCGCGCGCAACGCGAAGCTGGCCAGCATCCCGGTCGGCTTTGCCGGCCGGGCAGCGCTCGGAGTCGGCAAACGGCTGGCCGGCAGGTCGAAGGACGAGGTCCAGGCCGAGCTGCTGGAGAAGGCCGCCAATCAGTTGTTCACTGTCTTGGGCGACCTCAAGGGCGGGGCGATGAAGGTCGGCCAGGCGTTGTCGGTGATGGAGGCCGCCATTCCCGAGCAGTTCGGCGAGCCCTACCGCGAAGCCCTGACCAAGCTGCAGAAAGACGCTCCACCGCTGCCCGCGGCTAAGGTGCACCGAGTGCTCGACGCGCAGCTGGGCACGAAATGGCGGACCCGGTTCAGTTCGTTCGACGACACCCCGGTGGCCTCGGCCAGCATCGGTCAGGTGCACAAGGCGGTGTGGTCCGATGGCCGTGACGTGGCCGTCAAGATCCAATACCCAGGTGCCGACGAGGCGTTGCGGGCCGACCTGAAGACCATGCACCGCATGGTCGGGATGTTCAAACAGCTCGCCCCGGGTGCCGACATCCAGGGCGTGGTCGACGAGCTCATCGAGCGCACCGAGATGGAACTCGACTACCGGCTGGAGGCCGACAACCAGCGCGCTTTCGCCAAGGCATATCAGGGCCACCCGCACTTCGCGGTGCCACACATTGTGGCCAGCGCGCCGAAGGTGGTGATCCAGGAGTGGATCCAGGGCACGCCGATGGCGGAAATCATCCGCAACGGAGCCACCGAACAGCGCGACCTGATCGGCGTGCGCCTGCTGGAGCTCACCTTCGACGCACCGCGCCGGCTGGGGATGATGCACGGCGACGCCCACCCCGGAAACTTCATGCTGCTGCCCGACGGCCGTATGGGCGTCATCGACTTCGGCGCCGTGGCGCCACTGCCCGATGGCCTCCCTATAGAGCTTGGGATGGGCATTCGATTGGCCCGCGACAAGAACTACGACCTGCTGATGCCGACGATGGAGAAGGCCGGGTTCATCCAGCGAGGACAACAGGTATCGGTGCGCGAGATCGACGAGATGCTGCGCCAATACGTCGAACCCGTCGAGGTCGAGGTGTTCCACTACACCCGCAAGTGGCTGCAGAGAATGACCGCGGTTCAGATAGACCGATCGGTGGCGCAGATCAAGATGGCACGGCAAATGGACCTGCCTGCCAAGCTCGCAATTCCGATGCGGGTGGTCGCATCGGTGTCCGCCATCCTCTGCCAGCTGGATGCGCACGTACCCATCAAGCGGTTGATGGAGGAGCTAGTGCCCGGCTTTGCCGAGCCCGATATCGCCGTCGTCTGACGCCGCCTAAGCGGCGACGTCTTCTTTCTGGTCTTTGCGTGGACGTCCGCGCGGGCGTTTGCGGCTCACGATCGAACCGCGGTCGAAAATCTCACCGCCCCACACACCCCACGGCTCGGCGCGCTCCAGCGCCGCCGCCAGGCACTGCCGCCGGACCGGGCAGCTCGCGCAGAGCGTCTTGGCGCGCTCCAGACCGTCCGGGGTTTCGGCGAACCACAGGTCGGGATCGCCGAGGTGACATGGCAACTCGGGCAGCGACTGTCTGGGGACTGTCAGTGCCGACATGTCCTCACCTGCTTCCTGGTCTGGTGGCTGTCTCTTCGGTGATCCGGACCAGGTCGGGAGGTGTTCCCAAAAACTATGGCCACGGATCCTGGTGACTTCGGGTCCGTGGCCATCTGATGGGTGTCGGGTTAGTTAGTTACAGATAACCCCGATCCACGGACGCGTCAGTCGCGGCGGCGGCATGGGCGACATGGGCGGCAGCCACTGCTACACCGAACGCGTTGCGGTTAATCATGTGGCCACCCTCCTCTCAAGCACCAGCCAGTAAGAACGCGGTTTCGAGAGTAAATGGTAGCAGCCTCCGGTGACAAACGATTTTCTGACCTGCACGTTTATCACTCAGGCGCGGGCGCGGACCAACCCCAGCACGTCGGGGCCGTACTGCTCGAGCTTGCGGGCGCCGATGCCCGGGATCGCGATCAGGGCCGCGTCGTCGTCGGGCAGCATTTCGGCGATCGCGATCAGTGTGTTGTCGCTGAAGACGATGTATGCCGGCACGTTCTGTTCTTTCGCGACGTTGGTTCGCCAGTCCTTGAGCTGCAGCAGCAATTCTTCGTCGACGTCACCGGCACATGTTTCACACCGCCGCAGCATCACGGCCGCCGGCGTGGTGAGGTTGTTGTTGCAGATCCGGCAGCGGGTCACCGCGCCCCGGTTGCGGCGGGACTTGCTCTGCGCCGGACCTTGACGCGTCTGTGGCGCGATGCCGTTGAGGAACCGCGACGGCTTGCGGCTCTGCCGCCCGCCGGGGCTGCGCGCCAACGCCCAGCTGAGCGCCAAATGCACTCGGGCCCTGGTGATTCCGACGTAGAGCAGTCGACGCTCTTCCTCGACGGGTTCGCTCTCGGCGCCGTGCGCCAACGCGTGCGAGATGGGCAGCGTGCCGTCGGCCAACCCGACCAGGAACACGGCATCCCACTCGAGTCCCTTGGCGGCGTGCAGCGACGCCAGCGTGACGCCCTGCACCACCGGGGGGTGCCGTGAGTCGGCCCGCGTCCGCAGCTCGGCCAGCAGCCCGGGAAGTTCGAGCTGCGGACGCTGCGCCACTTCGTCGTCGACCAGCTGGGCCAGGGCCGTCAGCGCCCCCCAGCGCTCCCGCGCACGCGTGCCGACGGGTTCCTCGGCCGTCAGCCCCAGCGGTTCCAGGACGGCGCGGACGACGTCGGGCAATGGCCCTTCTAGGGGCCCGCCGCCCCCGCGCTCGGCCGCACGATGCAGCGCCAGCAGCGCCTGCTTGATCTCCTGACGGTTGAAAAACCCCTCGCCGCCGCGCACCTGGTAGGCGATGCCCGCCTCAGTCAGTGCCTCCTCATAGACCTCGGACTGGGCATTGACCCGGTAGAGCACCGCGATCTCGGACGGCGGGATGCCGGATTCAATGAGCCGGGCGATCGACGCCGCGACCGCGGTGGCCTCGGCGGACTCGTCGGGATGCTCGTGGAAGGACGGGGCCGGACCGGGTTCACGCTGGCCGGTCAGCTGCAGCTTGCTGCCCGCGACCCGGCCCCGGGCCGCGGCGATCACCTGGTTGGCCAGCGACACCACCTGCGGAGTGGACCGGTAGTCGCGCTCCAGGCGCACCACCGTGGCATCCGGAAAGCGCCGCGAGAAATCGAGCAGGAAGCGCGGTGAGGCCCCGGTGAAGGAGTAGATGGTCTGGTTGGGGTCGCCGACGACGGTCAGGTCGTCTCGATCACCCAACCAGGCCGAGAGCACCCGCTGCTGCAACGGTGTCACGTCCTGGTACTCGTCGACGACGAAGCAGCGGTAGCGGTCGCGGAACTCCTCGGCCACGGCGGCGTCATTCTCGATCGCGGCCGCGGTGTGCAGCAACACCTCGTCGACGTCACGCAGCGTGATCGATTCGTCGCGGACCTACAGGGCCTCGTACGCGGAGTCGACAGCCGCGACTTTTTCGGCGTCCAGCGGAATGTCGCGGCCGGCCGCGGCCACCGCGGCCGGGTACTCCTCGGGGCCGATCAGCGATGCCTTGGCCCACTCGATCTCGCCGGCCAGGTCGCGCACGTCGTCGGTGCTGGTGTTCAGCCTGGTGCGGCTGGCCGCGCGGGCCACGACGGCGAACTTGGTGTCCAGCAGCTGCCAGCCGGTGTCGCCGATGACCCGCGGCCAGAAGTACCGCAGCTGGCGGTGTGCAGCGGCGTGAAAGGTCAGCGCCTGCACTGAGCCGACACCGGAGCCGGCCCCTCCGGCGGCTTCGAGCGCTCGCAACCGCGAGCGCATCTCCCCCGCCGCACGCTGGGTGAATGTCACCGCCAGTACTTGTCCCGGGGCGACGTGACCGCTCGCGGCGAGCTGGGCGATGCGCTGAGTGATCGTGCGGGTCTTGCCTGTTCCGGCTCCCGCGAGCACACAGACCGGTCCGCGCGCAGCCAGGACCGCCTCGCGCTGCTCGTCGTCCAGTCCGGCGGTCAATGGGTCTGCGACCATCGGCATGGGCTCCATCTTGGCAGCGATGGCCGACAAACGTGGTGCAGCGCCACGCGGCGAATCGAATCGCCGAGCGTGTCTCGCTGTGCGGAATGCATCGCCACCCGGCTACGTTAACGGGCTATGACCAATGCTCCGCTCACCATTTACACAACATCGTGGTGTGGCTATTGCCATCGGCTCAAGACGGTGCTCAAGGCGAACGGAATCTCTTACGACGAGGTCGACATCGAACAGGACGGCGCGGCCGCCGAATTCGTCGGCTCGGTTAACGGCGGCAATAAGACGGTGCCGACGGTGAAGTTCGCTGACGGGTCGACGCTGACCAACCCGAGCGAGAATGAGGTCAAGGCAAAGCTGGCCGAGGTGGCCGGCTAGCAGCGCTTCAGTCGCTGGCAGCCCAGGATTCGATGATCACCCGGGCGATCGAAATCGACCCGGGCAGTAGCAGTTTCGACGCCGAGGCGCTGGACCAATCGCCGGCGTCAAGCGCTTCGCGTACCTCATCGCGGGTGAACCACGCCGCCTCGGCGATCTCGCCGTCGTTGAACGAGAACTCCTCGTCCGGGTCACCCAGGGCGTGGAAGCCGACCATCAGCGAGCGCGGGAAGGGCCAGGGCTGGCTGCCCAGGTAACGCACATCGCGCACGGTCAGGCCGATCTCCTCGCGGATCTCGCGGACCACGCAGACCTCGAACGACTCGCCGGCCTCGACGAACCCGGCCAGCAGCGAGAACATCCGCTCGGGCCACACTGCCTGGCGGGCCAGCACCGCGCGGTCACCGCCGTCATGGACCAGGCAGATCACCGCGGGGTCGATACGTGGGAACTCCTCGTGACCGGTGAGCGGGTTGACGCGTGACCAGCCCGCCCTGGACGGTTTGGTCGCCGAGCCGTCGGTTGCGCTGAATCGTGCGCTGTCATGCCAATTCAGTAGCGCGATGGCCGACGACACCAGTTGGCTGCTGGTGTCGTCGAAGATCGGGCCGAGGCTGCGCAGGTTCACCACCTCGGCTTGCACGTCGAGATCCTCGGGCGCTTCCAGCACGCCCCGGATACCCCAGACATGGCGGCCGCCCTCGATGCGGCCCAGGAACACCGCGTCCGGCGGCGGCTTTGCGCCCAGCGCGACCGTCGAGCCGAGCACCACCCTGCCGTTGGCGACGAGCACCTGGTTGCGGGAATCTACGCGCAACAGGGCCGCATCAGCCCATCCCGCGATGGCTGCGTCGACATCGGTGCGCACTTGATCGGCCCGATCGGCGCCGACGCGCGACAGCAACGGAACACTTCGCAGCTGAAGGTCCACGCTAGTCCCCTCCGTGGCGACCCGCTGCGCCCGGCTGCGCCGCGCTTGCGATCGCCACTAGTGTCCCGTGGCGACCCGCTGCGCCCGGCTGCGCCGCGCTTGCGATCGCCACTGGTGTCCCGCGTGCCGGATGTAGAGCAGTCGGTCGGTGGCTTCGATGGCGTCCACCTCGGGCGCACCGATGCGCAACAGGTGGCCGTCGCGCACCACACCGAGCACGATGTCGCGCAAATGCCGTGGGGATCCGCCAATCTCGGTCTCCTCCACCTCGCGTTCGGCAATAGCCAGCCCGGCGTGCGGAGTCAGCAGATCCTCGATCATCTCCATGACACTGGGCGTGGTGGTGGCAAGGCCGAGCAGCCGACCAGCGGTCTCCGAGGAGACCAACACCGAGTCCGCGCCCGATTGCTGCAGGAGGTGTTGGTTCTCGGCCTCGCGGATCGACGCCACGATCTTGGCCTTGGGCGCAAGCTCGCGGGCCGTCAGCGTCACCAATACCGCGGTGTCGTCGCGGTTGGTAGCGACGATGATCGAGGACGCGTGCTGAGCGCCGGCCAACCGCAGCACATCGGATTTGGTGGCGTCGCCTTGCACGGTCACCAGGCCGGCGGTCGCGGCGTGTTCGAGCGCGGTGCGATCGGTGTCGACGACGACGATCTCGCCCTGCGCGTCCTCGTCTCCGAGCCTGGCGCCGACCGCCGTTTTGCCCTTGGTGCCATAACCGATCACGATGGTGTGGTTGCGCACTCTGCTCCTCCAACGCTGAATCTTCCATGCCTGCCGGGACCGCTCGGACAGGACCTCGAGCGTCGTGCCGACCAATACGGCCAGGAATGCGATCCGCAGCGGCGTAAAGACCAGGGTGTTGACCAAACGCGCGACTTCGGTATACGGGGTAATGTCGCCGTAACCGGTCGTCGACAGCGACACCGCCGCGAAGTAAAGGCAGTCCAGGAAGGTGATCCCGTCGCCGCGCACGTCGCGGTAGCCGGTTCGGTCCAGGTAGACGACGAAGGTCGCGGCGAACAACACCGCCAACGCGATGACCACTCGGCGGGTGATCACGCGCACCGGGCTGGCGTGTTCTTCGGGGATGCGCAGAACACCGACCAAGAGGTGACCGGGTCGGGTGGTCAGCGTTTGATCGAGACCGCTCAGCCGCCGCAACCTACCGCTGCGCACGGCAGCCCATCATCGCCTCAACCCAGCGCACGACACCTATGTAACCACGATCTACCGGTGGCCACCGGCAGAGACAGCGAGCAGTGCGGTCAGCTCGGCGGGATCGGGCAGGTCGTCCGGAACGACGGCGATTCCGGTGCGCACGTAGTAGAAGGCGGCGCGCACCGAGGATTCCGGGCATCCGGACAACGCGGCCCACGCCAGGCGGTAGACAGCGAGCTGGACGGCGGCCTGCCGCAGGGCTTCCGGCCCATGCGGCGGCTCACCGGTCTTCCAGTCCACGACGGTCGCACCGCCGTCGGGGTCGGCGAACACAGCGTCGATGCGACCGCGCAGCACGGTGTCGGCGATGGGCATTTCGAACGGCACCTCGACCGCGATGGGTGTGCGGGCTGCCCACTGCGATCCGGCGAAGGCCGTCTGCAGCGCGGCCAATTCCTCGGTGTCGCCGACGTCGGAGTCCGCCGCGCCCGGCAGGTCGCCGAGGTCAAACAGCCGCTCGGCACCGTAGAACCGCTGGACCCAGGCGTGAAAAGCGTTGCCCAGCAACGCATGCGGGTCAGGTCGAGTCGGCAGACGATGCATCAGCCGCTGCGCCGCCCCCGCCGGGTCACGGGCCAGGTCCACCAGCGCGCTGACCGACAACTGGCTGGGCAGGGTGTCGACAGACGGTCGTGCGGCGCGTGCACGTTCGGCCAGCAGCGCCTCGACATCGGCGACCCAGCCGGCGACGTCGGCGTCTGAGTCGGCTGGGACAGCCGACTTGGCCAACGCAGCCTGAGCCACCAGCGCCGCCCCGCGTTCGACGTCGCCGCGGCGCCCTGCCAGCGGATCGGCGGGCCACATCGCTTCGACGACACCGTCGCGCAGCGGGTTTCGCTCACCGTCGGCGGGCGCATCCGCCCAATGTTCCACCACCCCGCAGGGGTCGCCGGCCGCGGCCGAAAGGTCGATCACGTCCTTGAGTTCGCATAGGAAATCCGACGGGCCGCGCGGTTTGATCCCGGTGCAGCCCCAGTGATGGCCGGATACCAGCAGGGCGTCCTCGGCCCGCGTGATGCCCACGTACAACAGTCGGCGCTCCTCGTCGACGCGCCGCTGGTCGAGCTGACGACGATGCGCAGAGATCTTGTCCGACAGCTGCTTTCGATTGGTGACGTCCGAGGTGTCCAGTACCGGTATGCCGAGTGCGCCCGCGCAGGCGCGGTCGCCGCGTAGCAGCGGCGGCAGTTCGGCGGCGTCGATGAGCCAGTTGCTCCGCGACGCCGTCGACGGGAATACCCCGCCGGACAGGTGTGCCACCGCCACCACCTGCCACTCCAAACCTTTAGCGGCGTGCACGGTGAGCACCTGGACCCGGTCCCTGGCGACCGCCAACTGTGCGGGCGCCAAACCGTTCTCCACCAACTCGGCCGCGTCCAGGTAGGACAGCAGGCCGGCGACCGACGGTGTGGACGTAGCGGTTGCGCGTTCGGCGTAGCCGGCGACCACATCGGCGAACGCGTCGAGGTGCTCGGCTCCCGACCAGCCCACGGAGGCCACCGATGCGGCCCGGACTTCGCAGTCGACGCCCAGCACGCGCCGCACCTCGGCGACCAGATCGGGCAAGGAATGACCGAGATGGCCTCGCAGCGCATGCAATTCGCCGGCCAGCGCGCAGATGCGCTGATATCCCGTAGCCGAATACGAGCCGGCCGGGCCGGGATCGCTGATCGCGTCGGCCAGACACGCGCTGTCCGTGTCGGGACCGGCTGCCATGGCGATCGACTCGGGTGTGGGCGCCTCGCCTGGCTGACCCCCACCCAGTGCGACCGCGCGGTGCCACAGCGCGGCGATATCCCGAGCACCGAGCCGCCACCGTGGACCGGTCAGCACCCGCATCGCGGCCGCGCCGGCCGTGGGGTCGGCGACCAGCCGCAGCATGGCCACCACGTCGGCGACCTCGGGGACTGAGAGCAAGCCGTCCAGGCCGACGACCTCGACGGGAATTCCGCGGGCGCGCAAGGCATCCGCAATGGGTGCTGCGTCGGCGTTGCGGCGGACCAGTACCGCGGCGGTCGGCGGGCTGACGCCGTCGGCCTGGGCTTGCTGGTAATGCGCGTGCAGGTGGTCGGCTATCCACTCGCGTTCGGCGCGCACGTCGGGAAGCAACGCACAACGGACGGTGCCCGGCGGGGCGTCCGGGCGCGAGCGCAGCGCTTGCACCGCAACCGACCGTCGTCGCGCCTCCGCCGAAATGGCATTGGCGACATGCAGGGCTCGCGGCGGGTTGCGCCAGCTGGTCCGCAGCTCGAGGATCGGCGCGGGGGTGCCGTCGGATCGCGGGAAGTCGGTACAAAAGCGCGGCAGGTTGGTCGCCGAGGCGCCGCGCCAGCCGTAGATCGACTGGATCGGGTCGCCGACGGCCGTCAACGCCAGCCCGTCGTCACGGCCACCCCCGAACAGCGCCGACAGCGCGACACGCTGGGCGTGCCCGGTGTCTTGGTATTCATCGAGCAGCACCACCCGATAGCGGTTTCTCAGGTCCTGACCGACCTGCGGGAACGCCGCTGCCAGCCGTGCGGCGGACGCCATTTGCGCGCCGAAGTCCATCACTTTCGCGACGCGCATACGCTCGGCCAGCGCGTCGAGCAGCGGCACCAGCTCCGCGCGCTCTGTCTGGGTGGCCAGCAACCGCAGCAGCCACTGGCTGGGGCCGCGGTCGCGCTGGTAGGGACCCGCCGGCAGGTCATGAATCAGCCGCTCCAGCTCCACATGGGTATCGCGGAGCTGCCCGGTGTCCACCAAGTGCTCGGCGAGCTGACCCCACAACCGCAGCACCATCGACGTCACCGTGGCCGGCGTCTTGCCGGTGTGCAGCTCGCCGCCATAGCCATTGACGACATCGAAGGCCAGCTGCCACAGCTCGGTCTCACTGAGCAACCGGGCGTCGGGTTCGACGGGCAGCAACAGGCCGTAGTCACGCAGCAGCGAGCCGGCGAAGGCGTGGTAGGTGCTGACCACCGGGGTGTCCGCCGCTTCGGCGGGTGCCGGGCCGGCCGGGCTGGTCGCGCCCAACCCGACGCCGGCCAGCCGCGCCAGCCGGGACCGCACACGGCGCAGCAGCTGACCCGCGGCCTTGCGGGTGAACGTCAACCCCAGCACCTGGCCGGGTTCGGCGTAGCCGTTGGCGACGAGCCAAACCACCCGCGCGGCCATCGTTTCGGTTTTGCCGGCGCCCGCCCCCGCGATGACGACCAGCGGGCCCGGTGGCGCGGCGATGACCGCGACCTGCTCGGCGGTGGGCGGCAAAAGGCCTAGCGCGCAAGTTAATTCAGTGGGGCTGTAAAGCTCTCCAGATCCGGTCACAGCGCTGACCCTTCGGCGTGGGCCGGACACGACGGCCGGATCGGGCAGTGCGCGCACCCGTCGTTGCGTCGGGCGACGAACCGCGGCCCGGCTGTCGCGTCGGCGGCCTGTCGGATTAGGTTGCGCCACTCTTCGAGGGCGGTGGGTGTCAACGGATCCTGTTCGCGTTCAACGACTCCCGACGCTCCGGTCTTGGCGGGGTAGATCAGACGCGCGCCGCCGGGCTCCACACCGGCGGGCAACATGCCTTCCACCACCGCCAGCTGATACATCGCCAGCTGGGCGTGTTGTTGGGCGTCGTCCTTGCTGACGGGCGTCTTGCCGGTTTTGACGTCAACGGTCACCAGGCGGCCGGCCGCGTCGCATTCCAGCCGGTCGACGCGGCCGCGCAGCCGAACCTCTCCGCCGTCCTCGCGCCGCACCCCGAGCACCCCGTCAACGGCGACCTCGACGCCGACCTCGGTCAGTTCACGCCGGCTCTGGGTTCGCCACTCGACGAAAGCCTGGACCATGGCGCGGTACCGGGCCAGCTCGTTGGCCGAATGCCACTGCGCGTCGAAAGGCAGATGCTCCCACGCCCGCTCCAGCTCGGCCAGCAGCTGCGATTCGGTTTTGCCTGGTTGCGCGATCAGCGCATGCAGCACCGAGCCGATCGTCGACCGCAGATCACGGGCGTTGGTTCCGCCGTGCCGTTCGGCCAGCCAACGCAGCGGGCAGTCGGTGAGCGCCTGCAGCGTCGACGGCGTCAACGTGACGACATCCGCTGCGCCGCAAAGCGAATCGTGGGTGCTGACCGGCGTGAGCCCGTGCCAGCCGGCCGGGTCGGCGCCCGGCACACCGGCGTGCGCCAATCGGGCCAGTTGGGTCGCCGCACACGCGCGAGCGGCGTCGTCCACGGCACCGTCGGGCGCGCACACCACACCGCGCAACCGGCCTACCAGCGCCGCCGCTGAAAGCACCCGGGGCGCGCTAATCGGCGTCAGTGATTGGGGGTCGTCGGCACCGGTGTCAAAGCCAGCGAGCTCGAAGAAGCACGGCGACGGCAGCGCGGCCTCCTCACCCGCCCCGCCGGTGTCACTGTCTACCGCGGTCACCAGCAGTCGGCGCCGGGCCCGGCCCATCGCCGCCACCAGCAGCCGGCGTTCCTCGGCCAGCAGGGGCGCCCGCACCGAGGCGTCCTCGCTGACCCCGTCGAGCACGTCGAGCAGCCGCTGGGTGCCCAGCACGCCTCCGCGCGGAATCGTGTTGGGCCACAACCCGTCCTGCAGGCCGGCGATGACAACCAGGTCCCATTCGTGCCCCAGCGCCGCGTGCGCGCTGAGCACCCTGACCTGCTGCTCGCCCTCAGCGGGCTCGGCGGTGACGCCGGGCAGCTGCAGCGCCGCAATGTGCTCGACGAGTCCGCGCAACGACGCACCGGGCGTACGAGACACGTACTGGTCGGTGACGTCGAACAACGCGGTCACCGCGCCGAGATCCCTGGTGGCCTGGGCACCGCCCGGGCCGCCGCGCTCGCTGGCCGCCAGCCAGCGGCGCTGCAGACCGGACCGCTGCCAAGCCGCCCACAGGGTGTAGCGCGGATCTTGGCCGTCACGATCGCAGCGGGCGGCCGCGTCCAGCACCGCGCGCACCCGCCGCAGCGCCCGGGACTGCGCGCCGGATAGCGGGACGTCGCCGGACAGCGCGTCGACCAAGAGGTCACCGAAACTGCCCGGCGCCCCAACGGGCTTGGCGCGCTGAAGTGTTCGGCGCAGCTGGCGCAGCGAGACGGGGTCGACACGACCGATGGGCCCGGTCAGCAATGCCAGTGCGCATGCACCGTCGAGCCCGTGGGCGGTCGCGGCCAGGACTGTGAGCAGCGCGCGCGCCGCGGGTTCTTCGGAAAGCGGGCCCCCGAACGCGGGTGGGGCCACCGGAACTCCGGCCGCGGCCAAAGCACGCGGCAACCGCGAGCCAGCCCGTGCCACCGAGCGGACGATCACCGCCATCTGCGACCACGGCACCCCGTCAATCAGGTGGGCACGCCGCAACGCGTCGGCGATCATCGCCGCCTCGGTGTGCGCCGAGGCGGCCACGCGCACCGTGACCGATCCATCGGCGGTCCCGGTGCCCTCGATGTGCCTGCCGCCGCTGCCGCCGGGCAATCGGCGCGCAACGCCGCTGACCGCGCGCGCGACGGCCGGGGCGCAGCGATGCGACACCGTCAAGGTGACCGAGGGACCGTCTTCGGTAAGCAGCCCGGCGGGCTCGCCACCGCGGAAGCCGAACACCGCCTGGTTGGGGTCACCGGCAACGAGGGCCAGTTCGGTGCCGGCGGCCAGCACCCGAATCAGGTTGGCTGCCTGAGGGTCGAATTGCTGGGCGTCGTCGATCAATAACACGCGGACCCTGGCGCGTTCGGCCGCCAGCAACTCGGGATCGACCGCGAAAGCCTCCAACGCGGCGCCGACCAGCTCGGAGGCACCCAACGCCGGCGCCGTCGCCTGCGGCGCCGCCATTCCGACCGCTGCCCGCAGCAGCAGCACTTGCTCGTACTGCCGCGCGAATTGGCCGGCGGCCGTCCACTCCGGGCGCCGGCGCCGCCGGCCCAGCCGCTCCAGCTCCGTCGGATCCACACCGCGTTCGGAGCAGCGCGCCAACAGGTTGCGCAGCTCGGTGGCAAACCCGGCAGTGCTCAGGGCTGGCCGTAGATGCTCCGGCCAGGTGGTGGCGGCGTCCGGTCCGTCTTCCAGGTCTCCGGCCAGCAGTTCGCGGATGATGGCGTCCTGTTCGGCGCTGGTGACCAACCGCGGCGGGGCATCGCCGGCGCGCTCGGCGGCCCGCCGCAGGACCGCGTAGGCGTAGCTGTGCACGGTGCGGACCAACGGCTCGCGGACCGCGGCGCGGCACGAACCCGTGGCCCGTGAACGCAACAGCGCCGTCGTCAACGCGGTACGCGCCCGCATCCCGAGCCGGCCCGAACCGGTAAGCAGCAAAACCGATTCCGGATCAAAACCGGCGGCGATGCGGCTGACCGCGGCGTCGACCAGCAGGCTGCTCTTACCAGTCCCCGGGCCGCCCAGGACACGCACCCGGCCGCGTGTGCCGGGCTGCAGTACGGCACCCGCCTCGGCTCCCCAGCTGAATGTCATATCGGCATGACACCACGAGGGTCCGACAAGTCGATGCGGCCAGCGCGCGGCCTGGCATCATCGACGCGTGACCGCCAAACTTCACGTGCATCGCTACGGTCCGTCCGGCCCGGTGCGGATGCTGGCCATCCACGGGCTGACCGGATACGGGGGACGCTGGCAATATCTGGCCGCCGACTTGCCCGAAATCTCCATCGCCGCACCCGATCTGCTCGGCCACGGCAGCTCATCGTGGGCGGCGCCATGGACCCTCGACGCCAACGTTTCGGCATTTGCCCAGCTGCTCGACGACGAAGCCGACGCGCCGGTGCTGGTGGTCGGGCACTCATTCGGTGGCGCCATCGCGTTGCAGCTGGCCGCGGTTCGCCCCGATCAGGTGGCCGCGCTGCAGCTGCTCGACCCGGCGATCGGCCTGGACGGTGCGTGGATGGGCCAGATCGCCGAGGCGATGTTCCGGTTCCCCGACTACACGGATGCCGCCGAAGCGCGCACGGAAAAGATGACGGGCTCCTGGTCCGACGTGGACCCCGCGTTGCTCGACGCCGAGCTCGAAGAGCACCTGGTGCAGCTGCCCAACAGACGGTACGGCTGGCGGGTCAGCATGCCGGCGATGATGTCGTATTGGAGCGAGCTGGCCCGCGACATCGTGTTACCGCAAGCGGGAACGACGACGACGCTGGTGCGGGCGAAGTGGACGTCGCCGCCGTATGTCACCGATCAGCTGATCGATGCCCTGCGGCAACGATTGGGAGCCGATTTTCAACTGCTGGATTTCGAGTGCAACCACATGGTGCCCAATGCCAAACCCAGCGAAGTCGCCGCGCTGATCCGCGAGCATTTCCAGAAGCGCTGAACATGGCGCCGGTGACGGACGAGCAGGTCGAGCGGATACGGTCGCTGGTCGCGGCCATCCCACCGGGCAGGGTCGCCACCTACGGCGATATCGCCGCTGTCGCAGGACTTTCCAGCCCACGCATCGTCGGATGGATCATGCGGACCGACTCCTCGGACCTACCCTGGCACCGGGTCATCACCGCGTCCGGGCGCCCGGCGCGGCATCTGGTCACACGACAGCTCGAGCTGCTGCGCGCCGAAGGAATTTTCAGCGCCGACGGCAGGATCGCACTGGCCGAAGTTCGCCACGAGTTCCCTTCCGGCTGAACGGGTTCAGAGCACCAACCGGACCAGGGCCGCGGTGCGGGCCAGACCCGGAAACGCCTCGGCGGTGGACCGCGGGTGCAACGCATGAACCGCTAGACGAAACATCAACGCGCGCAACAACATCTGCGGCCACTCCGGCAAAGCGGTCCACCGCTCGATGAGTCCGTCGTCGGCTTCACCCCAGGACAACGCATCGACGACGACCACGCCCGCCGCCCATGACGGGGGCCGCCAGTAGGGCGTGATGTCGGTGATCCCCGGCGCGGCAGTACCCACGAAAAGCACTGTGCCGTAGAGGTCTCCGTGTACCAGCTGGTTGGGGCTCCTGGTCGGTTTGCGCAGCGTTGCCAGCTGGTTGATCAGATCGATCGACCGCTCGCCGTCGGCGGTCAGTGGCGCTGTCCGCGCCCCCGGCGGCACCGACTGCAGCGGCCGCTCCTCCCAGGCGGCACGGTCGGCGGCGATGAAGATGTCGACGTCCGCCCAGGGCGCCGTGGGTCCCTGGGTCAGGAATCGGGGGCGTTCCAGTTTGCCGGTGGCCTCATGCAGTCGCACCGCCGCCGAGACGACTTCGTCGTGCCTGGGCTCCGGGGTGCCGGCGACGAATGTGTCCGCCCGCCATCCGGAAACCACGTAGCGCCCGTCGGTCGAGCGAACCGGCCGGGCCAGGCGAACGCCGTCGACGAACAACGTCTCCCGCACCCGGGCCGACCAGGCCGCTCGAGCGTGGTCGGCCACGATCGACAACACGACCTCGCCGCATCGCCAGCCACCCTCCCAGCCGGCACCCAAAAGAACGGGTTTCACGCCGGTCAAGCCGAACGCCGACAGCGCATGCTCGGGCGGTGGCTTCACTGTCACACTGGGTAGCGTAATAGAGCCTGGTAGGGGCATTGCGTTAGTACATCACCATGTCGGGCTGCATTTGTTTGGCCCAGGCCACAATGCCGCCCTGCAAATGGACCGCGTCGGCGAAACCGGCCTTCTTCACCGCGGCCAGCGCCTCCGCGGAGCGCACCCCCGTCTTGCAGTACAGCACCGGCATCCGGTCCCGCGGCAGCTGTGCCAGACCCTCACCCGAGTTGATCAAAGACTGCGGGATCAGCTGGGCGCCGTCGATATGGACGATGTCCCACTCCGCCGGCTCGCGAACGTCGATCAGGGCCAACTTCTTGCCCGAATCCAGTAACTCCCGCAATTCCTGCGGGGTGATCGCCGCGCCCTCGGCCGCATCCACCGGCGCGGCTCCGACTCCGCAAAGCTCGTCGTAGTCGACCAGTTCGGTGATCTTCGGTGACGACGGGTCCTTGCGGATCGTGATCGTGCGGTAGGTCATCTGCAGCGCGTCGTAGATCAGCAGCCGGCCCAGCAGCGATTCGCCGATCCCGGTGATCAGCTTGATCGCCTCGGTGCCCATCACCGACGCGATGGAAGCACAGACGATGCCCAGCACGCCGCCTTCAGCGCAGGACGGCACCACGCCGGGCGGCGGCGGTTCGGGGTACAGGTCGCGGTAGTTCAGGCCGCGCCCGTCGGGAGCGTCTTCCCAGAACACCGAGACCTGGCCCTCGAAGCGGTAGATCGACCCCCACACGTAGGGTTTGCCGGCCAGCGCCGCGGCGTCGTTGACCAGGTAACGGGTGGCGAAGTTATCGGTGCCGTCGATGATCAGGTCGTACTGGTTGAACAGGTCGACGGCGTTGCCGGCGTCCAGCCGGAACTCATGCAATCGAACCTGGACCTCAGGGTTGATCGCGCCGAGGGAGTCGCGCGCCGACTGGGCCTTGGGCCGCCCGACGTCGGCCACGCCATGGATGATCTGACGCTGCAGGTTCGACTCGTCGACGACGTCGAAATCGACGATGCCGATCGTGCCGACGCCGGCCGCGGCGAGGTAGAGCAACGTCGGCGCCCCGAGCCCGCCCGCACCGATCACCAGCACACGCGCGTTTTTGAGCCGCTTCTGCCCGTCGACACCCAGGTCGGGAATCGTGAGGTGGCGGCTGTAGCGGGCCACCTCGTCGCTGCTCAGTTCGGCTGCGGGCTCCACGAGTGGGGACAGCGATGGCAGGGATGTCAAGGCACAAACACCGCGCTAAGCGATTGGGTACGGCCAGGGATTGAATCGGCAGGCCTTGCCGTCCGGCTTGACGAATTCGGGGTCGAACTTGGCGCCGTCGTCATTGGATGTGGAAAAGGTCTGCTGCATCATGACTGGGGCCAGCGCACCCTGCTTGTCGCACGGCTCGTGGCGCACATATCCGATGGCGTGGCCGACCTCGTGGTTGATCACATACTGGCGGTACGAACCGATATCGCCCTCGAACGGGACCGCTCCACGCACCCAGCGCGCCTCGTTGATGAAAACCCGCGCTTGCCGGTCCGCCCCGTACACCGGGTTATAGCAGGACGTCTCCAGCCGGAATTCGTAGCCACAACCTTCACGGACGGTCACCGGAGACACCAGCGAGATCCGGAAGTCGGGTTTTCCCTTGTCGCTTCCGTCGATCCGGGTGAAGGCGAATTGCGGGTTGTGCGTCCAGCCTTTCGGATTGGCCAGCGTCTGGTCCACCATCTGGGCGAAGGCGTTGTCGCCGCCGAACATTGTGGGGTCCAGACCATCCTCGATCTCGACGGTGTACCTGAACACCTTGGCCGTGCCCTGCCCGATCTGCGGCGTGGCGCCCGGGACGACATGCCAGGTCTTGCTGCCCGCCTCGGTGAAGGGGCCGCCGTCCGGCAGCGTCCCGGCCGGCAGGTTGTCGTCGAAGGCGGCGAGCCCCCGAGGTGGCGCGTCGAGGATCGACGTGCCCACCACACCGATGGCCGGCGGGCCCTGGATGGCCTCGCTCGCGGCCGGCTTCACCGTGCTCGTCCCGGTCACCGTCTGGTACATCACCACCACGGTCAGCGCCACTAGGACAGGCAGCGCATACGCGCGCCAGCCATAGGTGGACACGAACCGCCCCAGCCATGTCTGTTTTCGCCATTGGCGCTGCCGGTCACGGTCAGCGCGCGCCCGTCCGGCGCTCGCGGCGAGCGGATCACGCTGGGCCCGCAGCGGTTCTCGCCACTCGTCGTGTAGCACCGGCACTCGACCGGTGCTACGCACAGGCCGCGGGGACGTCACTTTTCCAGGATGGCACAGCTGGCAGCGACTGGGACTGCTGGCGCGCCCGAAGGGACCGCCAGACTCCTTCTGCCAGCATCGACAGCGCCGTTGCAGGTCCATTGAACGTCCGTGGAGTCCCAGGAGTCCCAAAGTAGCCCCAGGTAGTAATGTCTTTCCGGCGAGCCGCGTGGGAGCTGGGCGGCAACACCGAATGTAATTGGGGACAGATCAGATGAGGACTCGATGAGCGAACTCGCCAAGGCAGCCGAACGTCGCGCCGACACTACGGCCGACCGCGGTGGGCAGCCGGAGGGCTCAGACCGTCTTGGGGCCTCGAATCGGCGGGGCAACCGGTTGCCCCGCGACGAGCGTCGGGGCCAGTTGCTCATCGTTGCCAGCGACGTCTTCGTCGACCACGGCTACCACGCGGCCGGGATGGACGAGATCGCCGATCGCGCGGGAGTCAGCAAACCCGTTCTGTACCAACATTTTTCGAGCAAACTAGAACTATATCTGGCGGTGCTGCGCCGCCACGTGGACAACCTCGTCTCGGGCGTACAGCAGGCGCTGAGCACCACCACCGATAACCGGCAGCGGTTGCACGCCGCGGTCCAGGCGTTCTTCGACTTCATCGAACACGACAGCCAGGGCTACCGGCTGATCTTCGAGAACGACTACATCAGCGAACCGGAGGTCTCCGCGCAGGTGAAGGTGGCCACCGAATCGTGCATCGACGCGGTGTTCGCCCTCATCGCCGCGGACTCCGGGCTGGAACCGCACCGCGCCCGGATGATCGCGGTAAGCCTGGTGTCCATGAGCGTCGACTCCGCCAGGTACTGGCTGGACGCCGACCGCCCGATTTCCAAGTCGGACGCGGTCGCGGGCACCGTGCAGTTCGCCTGGGGCGGACTGTCACACGTGCCGCTTACCCGCTCGTAGCGGCCTTCCCGGCGTGGCGGCCCCTGGACTCCGCCCCGATTCCGAACCCGACGCGGCGTGCGTCGGCGGCCCCGATCTCGACGTAGGCGATCTTGGCGGCGTGAATCAGAAAGCGACGGCCCCGCTCGTCGGTCAGGCCCAGGAGGCCCGAGCCCTCCCGCACCGCGACATCGACGGCCTCTTCAACCTCTTCGGGAGTCTGCGTACTGGAGAAGACCAGCTCGCGCGGACTGTCCGTGATTCCGATCTTTACCTCCACGGTGACCCCTTCCGATTGGCGTTGAAGTCGCAGGCCTGTCAGCAGCAGGCTAGTGGACGCCCCTGGTGCGCTCTGATGCAGATGCGCCCACCGGCCCGAAACGGACCTATCCGGGAGATAACGATTAGCTCCCAGCTCGGCTAACGTGGCGCACGCCGGCCACTCCTCGACATTCACATCAGTAACGTTGGCACCATCAGACACACACTGGACGATCTCGCGGGCGAAGTTCACGACTACCCCGACGACGAGATTTACGACACAGACGGAGCCGACTACCTCTCCGGTGAGGACGGCTATGACGATCTGGCGTGGCCAACCGACCGACGCTGGCGCCCGGTCGTCGCGGTTGCCGGCGCAGTGGTCGCGACCTGCGCCATCGCCACCGCGGTCATCCTCAACAGCGGTGACAGCGCAACGACCAAGGCCACGGTAGGGGCGCCGACCCCGACTCCGCGGACGCTGATGACGCAGCCCTCCACGCAGCCGTCCGCGCCGCGCGCCACCGCCCCGCCCAACGCGTCACCCACACTTCAACTGCCGCCCGAGACGATCACCACCCTGACACCGGCACCGAGCGTCGGCCCGACGAGAACCCCGACCGCCGCGCCGCGTCCCGGGCTCCCGCCGCAAGCCCTGCCACCCCAGGCCACGCTGAATCCGCGCGCCGTCCTCTACAGCGTGACCGGGACGAAGCAACTCCTCGACCTGGTGAACATTGTCTACACCGACGCCCAGGGCTACCCGCACACCGAACTCAACGTGGCCCTGCCGTGGACGAAGGTGGTCGTCCTCAACCCCGGCGTCCAGACCCAGTCGGTCATCGCCACCAGCATCTACAGCCGGCTCAATTGCTCGATCGTCGACGCCGCGGGGCAACCGGTCGTGGTGTCGACCAACAACTCGATGATCGCGACCTGCACGCGCTAGCCGCGTCTCAGCTCAGGCCGAGTTCGCTCATCCGCTGGTCGTGCGTGTGCTGTAAACGGTCGAAAAACGCACCGACATTGCTCAGGCCGTCGGTGCCGGACACCACCAGGTCGACCAGCTCATCGTGATCGGCCAGCAGGTACTGGGCCTGCGTGATCGTTTCGCCGAACAACCGGCGCGCCCACAGCGCCAGCCGGCTGCGCTGCTTGCTGCTGGCGGTCACCGCGGTCCGCACCTCGGCGACGACGAATTGGGAATGCCCGGTCTCCGACAACGCCGCCCTAATCACCTCGACACATTCGTCGGGCAGCCCGCCGGCGATCTCGAGGTACAACTCGGAGGCCAGGGCATCGGCGACGTAGGTCTTCACCAGGGCTTCCAGCCAGGTGCTCGGCGTCGTCAGCCGGTGGTAGTTCTCCAGCGCCGACACGTATTTCGACATCGCGGCCACCGCGTCGACACCGCGGGTTTCCAGGGCGTCCCGCAACACCTCGTAGTGCCCCATCTCGGCGGCGGCAATGCCGGCCATGGAAATGCGTCCGCGCAGGTTCGGGGCCATCCTCGCCTCGTCGGTCAGCCGGTAGAACGCGGCTATCTCGGCGTAGGCCAGCAACGCGAACAGCTCGTTGACGGCCGGATGATCCGCCGGCAGGCGTGGCGCTGGGGAATCGGCCACCTGGTCCGCGGATGAGGACGAGGGCATGGCAACACTCTAGTCGGCGGGCTCGCAGGAAACAGGAGCCTACAGACGTCCATTAGCTATCATGCTTGTAGGTAGTGGCTGTATTTGTACCGTCAGTACCGGCGAAATGTGCGTGCACAGCTGGCCCGCTCGGACTGGGCCGGCGACTCGGCTGACCTAGTCGGAGTATTGGGAGTCGGACTCGTGCGCGCGTGAACCGCGACAGAGAAACACGACACAACACCGATAACGTCACCGAAAGGCGCACTACTCACGCATGACTGCACTCACAAGCACAACTGAACTGACCCCCCAACTAACATTTGCCAATCTCGGAGTCCGCGACGAAATAGTCCGCGCACTGGGCGAGCAGGGCATCGAACGACCATTTGCCATTCAGGAACTCACCCTGCCGCTGGCGCTCGCCGGCGACGACGTGATCGGCCAGGCCCGCACCGGCATGGGCAAGACCTTCGCATTCGGTGTTCCCCTCCTGCAGCGCATCACGGACGGCACCGGAACCAGGGCGCTGACCGGCGCACCCCGGGCCTTGGTGGTGGTGCCCACCCGGGAGCTGTGCCTGCAGGTGACCGACGACCTGGCCACCGCGGCCAAATACCTGACCGCCGAAGGCGGCCGCAAGCTGTCGGTGATCTCCATCTACGGCGGACGGGCCTACGAGCCGCAGATCGAGGCGCTGCGCTCCGGCGCCGACGTCGTCGTGGGCACCCCGGGCCGGCTGCTCGACCTGTGCCAGCAGGGCCACCTGCAGCTGGGCGGGCTCTCGGTGCTGGTACTCGACGAGGCCGACGAGATGCTCGACCTGGGCTTTTTGCCCGACATCGAGCGCATTTTGCGTCAAATCCCCGCCGACCGGCAATCGATGCTGTTCTCGGCGACCATGCCGGACCCGATCATCACGCTGGCCCGCACGTTCATGGACCAGCCCACCCATATTCGGGCCGAGGCCCCGCACTCGTTGGCGGTGCACGACACCACCGAGCAGTTTGTCTACCGCGCCCATGCGCTGGACAAGGTGGAGCTGGTCAGCCGGATACTGCAGGCCCGTGACCGCGGTGCGACCATGGTCTTCACCCGCACCAAGCGCACCGCGCAGAAGGTGGCCGACGAGCTGGCCGAGCGTGGATTCAAGGTTGGCGCGGTGCACGGTGATCTCGGGCAGATAGCTCGCGAGAAGGCGCTCAAGGCGTTTCGCGCCGGCGACGTCGACGTGCTGGTCGCCACCGACGTCGCCGCGCGCGGCATCGACATCGACGACATCACCCACGTCATCAACTATCAGTGCCCCGAGGACGAAAAGATGTACGTCCACCGCATCGGGCGCACGGGCCGCGCCGGCCGCACCGGCATCGCGGTCACCCTGGTGGACTGGGACGAGCTGCCCCGCTGGACGATGATCGATAAGGCCCTGGGCCTGGGCTCCCCCGATCCGGCCGAGACCTACTCCAGCTCGCCGCACCTGTACACCGAGCTTTCCATCCCCACCGAGACCGGCGGCGCGGTCGCCTCGCCGCGCAAGTCCCCGGTCAAACGGCGCGACACCGAGCGTGACGGGCGTGACAGCCAGCGGCCGGAAAAGTCGCGGCAGCGCAGCACCACAAAGCGGCGGCGTACCCGCGGCGGCCAGCCAGTCACCGGACACCCCGCCAACCCGGCCACCAACGGCGAAGGCGTTGCCGGCGGGGCAGCCGCCCAGGAGACGCCGCCCGCCTCCCCCGCCACACCGACTGGGAGCGCCCGGCGGCGCCGTCGCCGCCGCAAGCCGGCGAACGCCACCGCGCCCGCCAACTGAGCGCGCGCTGCCGCATGGTCAGACCCGAACGCCGGACCAAGGGTGACATTGCGGCGGCGGTGACCATCGGCGTGGTTGTGGCGACGGTGGCAGCACTGATCTGGTGGACCAGCGATGCCCGGGCCACCGTCAGCCGCCTTGCCGCCGTTCCGGCACCCAATCCGACTCCGGCCCGGGAAGTTCCGGCCTCCCTCAAAGAGCTGTGGACGGCCGCCAGCCCTGCGACCACCGCACCCGTGCTGGTGGGCGGGACGATTGCCACCGGCGACGGGCGCCGAGTGGACGGGCGCGACCCGGCCACCGGCGAGTCGCGCTGGAGCTACGCGCGTGACACCGACCTGTGTGGGGTGTCGTGGGTCTACCACTACGCCGTCGCCGTCTACCGAGACGACCGTGGTTGCGGCCAGGTCAGCACCGTCGATGGGTCCACCGGTGCCCGCGGGCCCGCTCGCAGCGGCTACGCCGATCAGCACGTGCGGCTGTCCTCCGATGGCACGACCGTGTTGTCGGTGGGTGCCACTCGGCTGGAACTGTGGCGCTCGGACATGGTCAGGATGCTGGTCTACGGCGAGACCGACGCCCGCGTGAAGCCGTCGAACCGCGGCCTGCACTCCGGATGCACGCTGGAGTCCGCGGCGGCCAGCTCGTCGGCGGTGTCGGTGCTGGAAGCCTGCGCGAACCAGGCCGCCGATCAAGCCCAAGTGCGGCTCGTGCTGCTGCGCCCTGGCAAGGATGACGACGAACCCCAACAGCATTTGGTGGCCGAACCCGGCATCCGGGCGGGTTCGGGTGCGCGGGTGGTGGCGGTCTCGGCGACCAACACCGCGGTATACCTGCCGTCACCGCAACCGAGGGTCGAGGTGATCGACGAGACCGGCACCACGGTGGCGAGCACCTTGCTGCCCAAGCCGCCGTCGGGCTCGGCGGTGGCGACCCAGACGGGCAGCGTGGTGACCTGGTGGACCGGCGACGCCCTGGTCGTGTTCGACTCGACCAACTTGACTAAGCGCTACGTCATCGCCGCGGGCGAGACGACTGCGCCGTTGGGGCCGGGCGTGGTGATGGCGGGGCAGCTGCTCGTGCCGGTCACCGACGGAATCGGCGTCTACGACCCGCTCAGCGGCGCGAGCAACCGCTACATTCCGGTGCACCGGCCACCCGGCAAGTCAGCCGTGATCCCGGCTGTTTCCGGTTCCCGGGTGTTCGAGCAGCGCGGCGACACGGTCGTCGCCCTGGGCTGACGGACGCGCTGGTTAAAGCTCCACATTGAACGTGGGCAGCGGCTTGCCGGTCTTCCAGTGCTTCAGCAGCGCCTGCGCCAGCTCGCGATAGGCCGCCGCGCCCTTGTTCTTGCGCCCGGCCATGACCGACGAGCCCGACGCGCTGGCCTCGGCGAAGCGCACCGTGCGCGGGATGGGTGGGGCGAGCACCGGCATGTCGTAGCGGTCGGCGACGTCGAGGAGCACGTCGCGGGTGTGGGTGGTCCGGGAGTCGTACAGCGTCGGCAATGCGCCCAGCAGCCGCAGATTCGGGTTGGTGATCTGCTGGACGTCGGCGACCGTCCGCAGGAACTGCCCGACACCGCGGTGAGCCAGCGTCTCGCACTGCAGCGGCACGATGACCTCGTCGGCGGCGGTGAGCCCGTTGAGGGTGAGCACGCCCAGCGAGGGCGGGCAGTCGATGATGACCACGTCGAACTGGTTGTCGAGCTTGGCCAGCGCACGTTTGAGCGCATACTCGCGGCCCGCCCGCATGAGCAGCATCGCCTCGGCGCCGGCCAGGTCAATGTTGGCCGGCAGCAACGTCATTCCCTCCGCCGTCGTGACCAGCGTGGCGTTGGGCTCGACCTCCCCGAGCAGCACTTCGTGCACCGACACCGGTAGTTTGTCGGGATCTTGGCCAAGCGAGAAGGTCAAGCAACCCTGCGGGTCCAGATCGACAAGCAGGACTCGCCGTCCCTTGTCCACCATCGCCGCACCCAAGGAGGCGACCGTCGTCGTTTTGGCCACGCCGCCCTTCTGGTTGGCCACCGCCAGTACCCGGGTCTCACTCACAAGCGCTGCCCCTCCTCATCGTCGCCAGCGCGGTCACAGTGCCCATCCTGGCATGTTTTCCGGCGAGTGCTTCGGACAGTGGCTGCGGCATCGCTTCGGCATGTCGTCGGGCAGAATCTGTCGGCATGGGCCTGCACAACCACCGGCTGCTGCTGCTGCGCCACGGCGAGACCGAGTGGTCGAAATCGGGCCAGCACACCGGCCGTGCCGAGATCGAGCTCACCGATGTCGGCCGGGCACAAGCCATGCTGGCCGGGCGGGTCCTCGGTGAACTCAAACTCGCCGACCCGTGGGTGGTTAGCAGCCCACGGAAACGAACCCTCGACACGGCCCGGTTGGCCGACATCACCGTCGACGAGGTTTCCCCGCTGCTGGCTGAGTGGGATTACGGGTCCTACGAGGGCCTGACGACCGCGGAGATCCGCGAGTCCATTCCCGATTGGCTGGTATGGACACACGGATGCCCCGGCGGTGAAAGCGTTGCGCAGGTCAGCGATCGCGCCGATGCGGCCGTCACCATGGCGCTGGAGCACATGGAGTCGCGCGACGTGGTGTTCATCAGCCACGGCCATTTCTCCCGTGCGGTGATCACGCGCTGGCTCGAGCTGTCGCTCGTCGAGGGCCGCCGCTTCGGCATGCTCACCGCATCGATCGCGGTCTGCGGGTTCGAGCACGGGTTGCGACAGCTCGGCGCACTCGGGTTGACTATTCCGTGACCTCCGCCGAACCGCCATTCGCGTTGTGCGGGCCCAACGGGACTCTGGTTGCCGACGGGGTGCAAACGCGCTACAGCGACGTGCGGGCGGCGCAGGCGGCGCTGCGCTCCGGAAAGGCACCAATAGTGTTGGGCGCGTTGCCTTTCGACGTCAACGGACCCGCCGCATTGCTGGTGCCCAACGCTGTGCGGCGCACCGATGCGTTGCCGAAGTGGCCGACGGGCCCGTCGCCGGCGGTCCGCATCGCCGCCGCCATCCCGCCACCCGCGGAATACCGTGCCCGAATCGGCCGCGCGCGGGATCAGCTCGCCGCTCCGGGTAGCGCGTTGCGCAAGGTGGTGTTGGCCCGCGCATTACGGCTGACCGCCGATGCTCCGCTGGATGCCCGCGCCGTCCTGCGCCGGCTGGTGGATGCCGACCCGACCGTGTACGGGTATCTCGTCGACCTCACCGCCGCCGGCGACGCCTACGCAGGCGCGGCCCTGGTGGGCGCCAGTCCGGAACTGCTGGTCGCGCGCTTCGGCGATCGCGTCGTGTGCCAGCCGTTCGCCGGTTCGGCCCCGCGCGCCGCCGACCCCGACGTCGACGCAGCCAACGGCGCCGCGCTGGCCGCTTCAGCCAAGGACCGTCATGAGCACCGACTCGTCATCGACACGATGCGGGCGGCCTTGGAGCCAGTGTGCGACGACCTGACCATCGCACCCGAGCCGCAATTGAGCCGCACCGCGGCCGTGTGGCACCTGTGCACGCCGATCAGCGGCCGGCTACGCGATACCTCAACCACGGCAATCGATCTCGCGTTGGCCCTACATCCCACCCCGGCGGTCGGCGGGGTGCCGACAGAGGCGGCCGCCAAGTTCATCGCCGAGCTGGAAGGCGATCGCGGTTTCTACGCCGGAGCAGCGGGCTGGTGCGACGCCGACGGCGACGGCCACTGGGTGGTGTCCATCCGCTGTGCGCAGCTGTCGGCCGACCGCCGCACCGCGCTCGCCCACGCTGGCGGCGGCATTGTCGCCGAATCCGATCCCGATGACGAAGTCGACGAAACCACAACGAAATTCGCCACGATACTGCGCGCGCTGGGAGTTGAGCAGTGACCGAAAAGATACGCCGCGCCATACCGGAGGACTCCGCCGACATTACGGCCATGATTCACGGGCTGGCCGAATTCGAGCGCGCCCCCGATCACTGCACCGTCACCGAAAGTCAAATTTCCACAGCGCTTTTCGGTAGTTCTCCAACGGTTCAGGCACACGTCGCCGAGGTTAACGGCGAGCTCGCCGCGATGGCTCTGTGGTTTCTCAACTTCTCCACCTGGGATGGTGTCGCGGGCATCTTCTTAGAGGACCTGTTCGTATGGCCGAGGTTTCGCCGCCGCGGCCTGGCCCGTGGCCTGCTGGCGGCGCTGGCGGCCGAATGCCGCGACAACGGCTACACCCGGTTGTCATGGGCGGTGCTGAACTGGAACTGGAATGCCATCGCGCTGTACGACGGGATCGGCGCGCAGCCGCAGCGCAAGTGGACCACCTATCGGCTGTCCGGCCCAGAGCTGGCGGAGCTGGCCGGACCGCGCTGATCGCCGCCGGCGGCCCAGCGCACGGCCGCGGGACTGAACAGCAATAGCAATACGGTCAGCGCCACCATCCCCAGCGGGATCCCGAAGGCCGGCCGATGCGAACCCACCGCGAGGTACCACGCCACGGGCAGCAGGAGCAACTGGGTGAACACGCCCAGCCCGCGGCCCCAGCGCTTGCCGGCGACGAGGGCATATCCGGCGGCGAGCACTCCCCCGCCGACCACGGCGAACCAGACCGCGGTGCCCAACCCGTTGACCACGCGCTGGTCGGCCCCGGCCAGCCCCCGGACCACCAGCACCGCGGCCACCACCAGCGCGGCCACACCCTGTATCGCAACGATGAGTCCCGCTCCACGCACAGGGGTTGGGGCGCGTGGGGTCACAGCGTCAGCGTAGCTACGTCTCACGACTACATGTGGCTCTCACAGGGCCGGCTTAACCGACCCGCCTAAGCTGATCGATCATGCGTGCCGTGCTGATCGTGAACCCAACAGCCACTTCCACCACACCGGCCGCCCGCGACCTGCTGGCCAATGCGCTCAAGAGTCGCCTCAAGCTCACGGTCGAACACACCACCCACCGCGGTCACGGGAGCGAACTCGCACAACAGGCCGTCGCCGACGGAGTCGACCTGGTCGTCGTACACGGCGGCGACGGCACGGTGAGCGGGGTGGTCAATGGTTTGCTCGGCCGTCCGGGCCCCCCCGGTACTGCACCGGCCGGCCCTGTACCCGCGGTCGCGGTCCTACCCGGTGGCTCGGCGAATGTGCTGGCCCGCTCCCTGGGAATCGCCAAGGACCCGGTCGCGGCCACCAACCAGCTCATCCAGCTGCTCGACGACTACCGCCGCCACCAAACGTGGCGCCGCATCGGGCTGATCGACTGCGGTGACCACTGGGCAATGATCAACGCAGGGATGGGCATCGACGCGGAAGTGGTGGCCGGGGTGGAGGCGCAACGCGACAAGGGCGTCAAGGTCACGGCGTTGCGCTATTGGCGTGTCGCGATACCCCTCACGATTGCTTTCAGCCGCCGCGAACCGACCCTCACGCTGGAGCTACCGGGCCGAGAGCCCATTGCCGGCGTGCACTTCGTCTGGGTGTCCAACACCAGTCCGTGGACCTACAGCAACAACCGGCCGCTGGTCACCAACCCCGGATGCAGCTTCGACTCGGGCCTCGGGGTGTTCGCGCTCGACGGCATGAAGGTGCTTCCCACGCTGAACCTGGTTCGCCAGATCTGCTTCAAGGGACCCAAACCGAACGCCAAACAACTCGTCCGCGACGACGACGTGGCCTGCCTGAAGGTCTCCTCCATCGGCGCCCCGATAGCCAGCCAGTTCGATGGGGAGTACCTCGGCTTGCGCGAGAGCATGACGTTCCGGGCCGTTCCCGATGCGCTGGCGGTCGTCGCCCCGCCTGCGAAAAATCGTATCTGACGTGCGCCGACAGCAGACGTGACGAGCTCCACATCGGAAATTCCCGGTAAAGTGGCCTTGAAGTGTAGTACAACTGTGTAAGGGCTTTGATACGAGAGTTTCAAAGTGAGATAGCCCACCCGCTAACTCCCACTATTGACATCTGTTGAGCCTGTGAAACGATCGAAAGGTTGCACGCAGAAATTTTGTAGGGGTACGGAGCCTTTCTTGTGCACGCGTTTACAGCCGAAGAAAATGCCCGTGCGTCTTGCTGCGCAAACGGTAAGGAGTAATACGTATGGATTGGCGCCACAAGGCGGTGTGTCGCGACGAGGATCCGGAGCTGTTCTTCCCGGTGGGGAATAGTGGTCCGGCGCTCGCGCAGATCGCTGACGCGAAACTGGTCTGCAATCGGTGCCAGGTGACCACAGAGTGCCTCGCCTGGGCCCTGAACACAGGTCAGGACTCGGGCGTCTGGGGCGGCATGAGCGAAGACGAGCGGCGCGCGCTGAAGCGTCGCAACTCCCGGACGAAGGCCCGTAGCGGAGTCTGACCCAGTTCCACACCGGTGCGGCCTCGACAACCGTCGGGGCCGCACTGCTGCGTGCGGTGTCCTTACAGAAGCAGCCGCGCCCGTCGTCCGATCGGTACTCGTAACACCACATCGGTGCCGCGATCGGATCCTTCACGCATGCCCAGCGAGCCGTCCAGCTCGGCGGACACCAAGGTCCGCACGATCTGCAGCCCCAGGCTGTCCGACTTCTCCAGGCTGAAGCCTTCCGGCAACCCGCGTCCGTTGTCGTGTACGACGACATCGAGCCAGCGTGCTGAGCGCTCGGCGAGGATCGTCACCGATCCTTCTTGGGCTCCCGGGTCGAACGCATGCTCGATCGCGTTCTGCACGAGCTCGGTGATCACCATGATCAGGGCCGTCGCACGGTCGGAGTCCAGCACGCCGAGATCCCCCACCCGGTTGATCCGGATCGGCCTGTCCACGGACGCCACGTCGTTCATGATCGGCAGGATCCGGTCGATGACCTCGTCGAGGTTCACCTGCTCGTCCACCGACATCGACAACGCGTCGTGGACCAACGCGATCGAAGACACCCGGCGCACCGACTCGCTCAGCGCCTCGCGCCCCTCGGCGTTGGCGGTCCGGCGGGCCTGCAGGCGCAACAGCGCCGCCACGGTCTGCAGGTTGTTCTTCACCCGGTGGTGGATTTCCCGGATGGTGGCGTCCTTCGAGATCAAAGCCCGGTCCCGACGCTTCACCTCGGTGACGTCGCGGATCAGCACCGCGGCACCGGCGCTGCGACCGTGCACCACCAAAGGCAGTGTCCGCAGCAGCACCGTGGCGCCGCCGGCATCCACCTCCATCCGCATGCTTTTGCCACCGGCCAGCAAGTCCTGCACGTGCTCGGCCACCTCCTGGGCCTCGAAGGAGTCGGAGATCAGTGGCCGGGTGACTTGGACCAGGTTGCGATCTTCCAGCTCGCTGGTCAGGCCCATCCGGTGGTAGGCCGACAAAGCGTTGGGGCTGGCGTAGGCGACGACACCGTTGACATCGAGGCGGATGAAGCCGTCGCCGGCGCGCGGGGTGGAGCGGGACATGGCCACGTCCCGCACGTCGGGAAATGTGCCCTCCGCGAGCATGTGCAGAAGATCCGTCGCGCACGCTCGGTAGGCGGTCTCCAGGTGACCGGAGCTACGCTCGGCCGCCAGTTCGGTCTGGTGCTGTGTGAGCACCGCCACCACCTGCTCGCCATATCGCACCGGCGACGCCGCAACGTGCGGGCCGGGTAGCTGCCGCGAATCCTGTTGGGCCGCATCACTTTCCCGCACGAGGACGCCAGCTCCGGCAGCAACGAAAGCCTCGGCGACGAGCGGCAGCCGATCGGCGGTGACGACGCTACCCACCGCGTCGGTCTGCAGGACGGTCGGTGCGGTGTTTGGCCGGCATTGCGCCACGCACACCAGCATGTCGTCGTCGCGGCGAACCCACATCAGGTAATCGGCGAACGACAGGTCGGCCAGCAGCTGCCACTCCCCGACCACCGCATGCAGGTGATCCACCGCGTTGCCCGGCAGCATCGTGTGTTCGGCGAGCAGATCACCGAGCGTGGACATCAGTTACTTTCGAGTCGTTCCGCGCGCCAGGTATAAGGCAGGTGTGAAGCGGCCAATCGCTAGCTGATCACGGCGATGAGGTCGCCCGCCTGGATGACGTCACCCACCGCCACGCTCACCTTGCTGACGGTGCCGCCGACTTCGGCCAGGACAGGGATTTCCATCTTCATCGACTCCAGCAGCACCACGATGTCACCTTTGCCGATCGCGTCGCCCTCGTTGACAACGACTTCGAGCACACTGGCCACGATCTCGGCGCGAACATCCTCGGCCATCTTCACTCCACTCGTCCCGGCCATTTCGCATGCTGGCTGCTGGTTTTTCAAGCTTTGGTCAGGCTCATGTATATCGAACCACACGACGGGTCCAGACACCGGTTACGTGGGCCTTCTATGGGTCGTCGGCGCCGCGTCGGGTCCCCGTGAGAGACTGGGCAGCAATCTGACGGGTGCTGAGCAACCTGCATCCGAGCAACAATGCGATTCCCGGGAGGTTTCCACCATGGCCAAGCGTGGCCGCAAGAAGAAAGACCGCAAGTACAGCAAGGCCAACCACGGCAAGCGACCCAATTCCTAGTCGCTAGGGCCCACCCCGGATGATGGTGGTCCGCCGGATCTCCAGCCGGAGGCGCTCCTTCAACCCCTCGGGGGCTTTCTCGCCTCTGCACTTGCTGGCGATCAATGTCTTGATCCGCTCCTCGAGCCCGTAATGCTTGAAGCATCCCGGGCAAGCCTCGAGGTGCTGGCGAAGCTTCTCTCGGTTCTCGGGTGTGCATTCGCCGTCAAGCAGCGTCCACACCTCGGCGATCACCTGCGCGCAGCCGATGTAGCCATGCGCATCGTCGTTAGGGCACGGCGCCGTCGGACCGGAAAACTCACTCATGACGGCACCTCCTCGTGCGCCTGCTGACCGCGGAGGAAGCCCCGGTCCTTGGCCACATCGGCCAACAGACCACGCAGCTGACGCCGGCCGCGGTGCAGCCGTGACATCACGGTTCCGATCGGCGTATCCATGATCTCGGCGATCTCCTTGTAGGGGAAACCTTCCACATCGGCGTAGTACACCGCCATCCGGAACTCTTCCGGCAATGCCTGCAGCGCCTCTTTGATCTCGGTGTCCGGCAGCGCCTCCAGGGCCTCGACCTCAGCCGAGCGCAACCCGGTGGAGGAATGCTCGGCGTTCGCCGCCAACTGCCAGTCGGTGATCTCCTCGGTCGGATACTCCGACGGCTGGCGCTGCTTCTTGCGGTAGCTGTTGATGTAAGTGTTGGTCAGGATCCGGTACAGCCAGGCCTTGAGGTTGGTGCCCTCCCGGAAGGAGCGAAAGCCGGCATAGGCCTTGACCATCGTCTCCTGCAGGAGATCCTCGGCGTCGGCGGGATTGCGTGTCATGCGCAGCGCGCCGCCGTACAGCTGGTCCAGCAGGGGAATCGCGTCGCGCTCGAAACGTGCCGTCAGCTGCGCGTCGGTCTCATTTGGCGGCCTGGGTTCGGGAACCTCCGACCCGGTGGCGCCGTCTTGACCATCTTCAAAGTCTGCCATCTCGATCAGCACGGTCCCTTCTGTCGCGGTGTCGCCGGACAACACCGGTAACGACACCGGACTTACAAACAAGCGAGCCAACTCCTGCTCGCCGAACAGGCTCGTCGCCGTTGACACCACACTCCTCCTCCCAATCTAAAGGCTGCGACCGACAGTGTCTGCGGGTATACCACCCGCCCAGAAGTAAACCGAATGTTTTAACAGCGGATACCAGCGGGCTATTTCCGAAGCCCCCGGTCAAATCGGGTGGAGCAGGGCGTTAGTGTGGCGCCATGTCCCACGCCACTTCCCTCCAAGGCAAGACCATGTTCATCTCCGGCGCCAGCCGCGGCATCGGCCTCGCGATCGCCAAGCGGGCCGCTCAGGACGGCGCCAACATCGCCCTGATCGCCAAGACCGCCGAGCCGCACCCCAAGCTGCCGGGCACGGTGTACACCGCGGCCAAGGAGCTCGAGGAAGCCGGTGGCCAGGCGCTGCCGATCGTCGGGGACGTCCGCGACCCGGAATCGGTCGAGTCCGCGGTGGCCAAGGCCGTCGAGCAGTTCGGCGGCATCGACATCTGCGTCAACAATGCGTCGGCGATCAACCTGGGGTCCATCTCCGAGGTGCCGATGAAGCGTTTCGACCTGATGAACGGCATCCAGGTGCGCGGCACGTATGCGGTATCGCGGGCGTGCATCCCGCACCTGAAGGGGCGGGAGAACCCGCACATCTTGACGCTGTCGCCGCCGGTGCTGCTCGGCAAGGAATGGCTGAAGCCGACGGCGTACATGATGGCCAAGTTCGGCATGACGCTGTGCGCGCTGGGGATCGCCGAGGAGATGCGCGAGGAGGGCATCGCCTCGAACACGTTGTGGCCGCGAACCCTGGTGGCCACCGCCGCGGTGCAGAACCTGCTCGGCGGCGACGAAGCGATGAGCCGCGCCCGCAAGCCCGAGGTCTACGCCGACTCCGCCTACGTCATCCTCAACAAGCCGTCGCGGGAGTACACCGGCAACATGCTGCTGTGCGAGGACGTGCTGGTCGAGTCCGGCGTCACCGACTTGTCGGTGTACGACTGCGTGCCGGGTGGGCAACTCGGCGTCGACTTCTGGGTGGACGGCGTCAACCCGCCGGGGTACTCGGGTCCTTAACCCCTTAGCGTCCTAGTGGCCGGCGCAGCAACACCGGGGATCGCCGCACTCGTCAAAGCCGGTGTGCCACACGAGGTCTTGCACTTCAACGTCATCACCGACCTGTCTGCCTCCGGGGATTTCGCGCCCGAGCAGGTATTCAAGACCCTGATCATCGCGCTGCCCGGGGAACTGGCCGTCGCGGTCGTCCCGGTGCCGTCGAAGTTGTCGCTGAAGGCGGCCGCCGCGGCGCTGGGCGTGCCCAAAGCCGCGATGGCCGAACCCGCTGCGGCCGAACGGTCCACCGGCTACGTGGTCGGCGCCATTTCCCCGTTCGGCCAGCGCAGGCGGCTGCGGACGGTGGTGGACGCCTCGGCGTTGAACTGGGACCGGGTGCTGTGTAGTGCGGGCAGGCGGCATTGGGACGTCGCGGTGGGTCCACCAGACCTGATCCGCTTGACCGGCGCGATCACCGCTGACATCCGGACTCAGCGGAGCCCTCGACTCTTGAATTTTGCTCTACGCGAGTCCCGCATCGACCAGCAGACGCGAGAGCCCGAGTTCAGCGCACTTGGCAGAAGCTGGCGTCGGTTCTTTTCGAGCTTGCGCTGTCCGGCCCGCGGCCATGAGCGTTTCGATGAGGAGCAGTTGCGCCTGCAGCGCCGCGAGGGGTCTGCGCTCGCCGTCGATTCCCGCGGCCAGATCAGCGGCCCGTCGGCATGCCTGCTCCCGGTCAGCCGCGGAATCGCTCGCGGATAACAGGCGGATCCCGGAGTCCTCGTCGAGTTCGGCTGTCATCGTGGCGATTCCATTGCCGCGGGGGGATGGTTCGCGGCGAACGCAAACCGGCAGTAACCGCTTGCGGGAGCTCGATTCCCAGCCGCACGCGCTCATTGTTGATCCTTGCGGCAAGACGCGGCAGCCGCAGCTGCTGTGCGGCGGTCGCGCCGGGCGCCGACAGTAAGTTCCACGCAATGATCAGGTCGAATCGGGGTCACCCGCACCCATCAGGCCGAAGTCGATGGTGATGTCGCATTCTTCGCGCACGTCGGAGGATTCGTCTTCGGGGCTCTCGTGACAGGACTCTTGGTGGGCACCGGACGAATCGTCGCCCGCAGGCCGCAATGGGTGAGCACGTAGGCCCCAAATGTCCCATAGGAGGGCAGCTTTGGTGCGCTCGCTGGTCATGGCCGCGGCCAAGGGAGTGATCGGCGGTATTCAAGGAACCGCCGAGGGATTCGCGACGGCTGGAGTAAAGGCAGTCGGTCAGTGGCTGGCCGGTCGGGTGAGGCCGGGGTCAAGGGTGTCAACCGCGGTATTCAGCTAGCCGCCAAGGGGTCTGGGACGGCTGGAGTACGGGCAGTCACTCCCGCCAGCCACCGTGTTGAGATTCTGGGCGACGCCGAGGAGCACCATCAGGGCCTCCACGGCGCTTCATTCGAATCCGATCGATGGCGTCGAGGTATAGATTGATTTGATGAAAACGGCGCCGCGCACATCGCCCGGGTTGCGGCAGATCAGCAAGGGCCTCGGTGCCCTCGACGCCGAGGTGTTTGAGGCGATCACGGACTCGCGCAGCCCCTTGCTTGACACCGCGATGCCGGCGCTCAGCCGTGCCGCCGATAACGCCAAGCTGTGGTTTGCGATAGCGGCTGCTATGGCGCTCTCGGGGAGTCGCTCGGCGCGGCGCGGCGCGGGCCGCGGTGTCGTCAGCCTGGCGGTGACAAGTGCGATTACCAATCAGCTGGCTAAGCGGGTGTGGCGACGCCAGCGGCCCCGATTCGGGTCGGTTCCGTCGGCGCGGCGCCTGCCCCTTCCAAGGTCGTACTCCATGCCCTCCGGTCATTCCGCCAGCGCGGCAACGTTCGCGGTCGGTGTCGGGCTGGAAAACCCAACGCTGGGGCTGGTTCTCGCCGTGCTGGCCGGTCTGGTCGGGCTTTCGCGCGTCGCGACGGGGGCGCACTATCCCAGTGACGTGTTGGCAGGCTTCGGTATTGGCGCGTCCATCGCCGTGTTGGGTGGGCGTCTGGTCCCCCCGATCGTCGAACACCATCTGCCGAACGCCGACCCGCTGCGCATCGATACGCCACCGCGGCCGGACGGTGCCGGCCTGGTCGTGGTCGTCAACCCCGCCGCGGGCAGCGGGACCGGGGAACGGGTGATCGCCCAGGTTCGCCGGGAACTGCCCAACGCCAAGATCATTCAACTGGCCTCCAACGACAACATCGAAAAGGTGCTGCGTGCGGCGGCCGAGCGGGCCGAAGTGTTGTGCGTCGGTGGTGGCGACGGAACCGTCGCGTGCGCGGCGGCTGCAGCGATGGATAGCGGCCGTCCGCTGGCTGTTTTCCCGGCCGGCACGTTCAACCACTTCGCGAAGGACATCGGCTGTGAGGACGTGAGCAAGACCATTCGGGCGATACGGGAGGGCAGCGTTTTCTGCGTCGATCTCATGTGCTTCAACGACACTCGAATGATCATCAACACTTCGAGCATCGGCGCCTACCCCACTTTCGTGCGGGTACGCGAACGGCTTGAACACAAGATCGGCAAGCCGCCGGCGGCGGCTTACGCAATGCTGCGTACCTTGCGGAATGAGGAGCCGGTGCGTATCCGCTACGACAACAAGACCCTCCAGACCTCGCTGTTCTTCCTGGGCAACTCCACGTACCTGCCGTCCGGATTCGCGCCGGCGCAACGCAACCGGATCGATGATGGGCTGATCGATGTGCGAATTCTGGAAACCGGGAGACCGTTCAGCAAGATCCGCGTCATGACGGCGATGATGGCCGGACGGCTGGTACGCAGCCGGCTGTATCACGAGCAGCATGTTCCGGAGTTCAGCTTCAGCTGCGTCGACGGGCCGACCGCCATTGCATTTGATGGCGAGGTGGATGGACAGCATGAAAATGCAAGCTTCAGCGTCCGTTACCGAGCCCTTCCGGTGTTTTGCCCCCAGCCGCGACGCTAACGATGACTTCGGACCCTACGCCGATCCGCGTGCGAGAGAGACGATGACGCAAGCCGTAGGAAAGTTATTCAGGAGAGAAGCGACATGCCCGATCCCGCTGAGCGTATCCGCCACACACTTATTGTACGAATCCGTCAGATAATCGACGAACATCGCGCGAGCGGTGACGGTGACGATACCGAGGTTGCCTGTAGTTGTGGAACGCAAGGGTTGTCCGATTATCCTCGTCATCTCGCCGAGCAGATCATCGACGGGTTGGACCTCAAGGCGGAAGCTACTGACCACGTCAAAAATCAGATCCGCTATGCAACCGCATGGTTCGACGGGGAGCTAACCCAGCTAGAGGGCGCTCAGTGCTAGGTCAGTGTCGACGGCACGTGAAAACTGACCGCGGGACGGGTGTAGTTAATTCGATGCTCATCAAGGGGCGGCTTTTTCCTTTACGACTCCTGTGCCCAGCCTGCCGGTGGTCATCCCGAGTTCATCCGCAACTTGGGCGATCGGCTTAGCGTCTACGGAAAATCCGTCCTTCCCGGAGCTTTCATCTTGGCGTGCGGCCCACTTTTCGACCAGCAACCTGCTTGAGCTTGGACCGGTGCCGACATCTAGCCCACCGTTCGATGGATTGTCCACCCGACATTTCCGGTGAAGGATCACGTCGAGGAGGTCCGTCGGTTCACGGCGGGGAATCCGGGTTCGCCTAGCGTCGGAATCGGAACAATGGCCGCGGGCTTCGAGGGCTTTCGCCGCTCGCACCGCCAGGCGCAGGCCGGCCGCGACGTCGCGCTGGCTCGGGGTGAGCATGGGCCGACAGTCATCGCGGCCGCCGACTCAGGTCTGGCGGTCGCGGCACTACTGTGCAACGACATCGATCCGGCGCGGGTGTGGGTGGCCGAGGCGCTGCTGGTGTGCGACTGGTACGGCACGGCGGTCCTTTCCGCGGACCGTCAGCCACCACGGGCGCGCACTTCATAGGTCGAAAGTGTGGCCGCCGGCCGGTGCGGCTACTTCAGCAGTGCGCGCGACATGACGACACGTTGAATCTGGTTAGTGCCTTCATAGATTTGGGTGATCTTGGCGTCGCGCATCATCCGTTCGACTGGGAAATCCTTGGTATAGCCGGCGCCGCCGAACAGTTGTACCGCGTCGGTCGTCACCTCCATCGCCACGTCGGAGGCAAAGCACTTCGAGGCCGAGGAGATAAAGCTCAATGCCGGCTCGCCGCGCTCGGCGCGCGCCGCGGCGCTGTAGACCATCAGCCGGGCCGCCTCCACCTTCATCGCCATATCCGCCAGCATGAACTGCACACCCTGAAAATTGCTGACCGATTGCCCAAACTGCTTGCGCCCCTTCGTATAGGCGATCGCCGCGTCCAGCGCCCCCTGCGCGATGCCGACCGCTTGCGCCCCAATGGTCGGGCGGGTGTGATCCAGCGTCGCGAGCGCGGTCTTGAACCCGGTGCCCGGGTCGCCGATGATCCGATCGCCGGGAATGCGGCAGTCCTCGAAATACAACTCGGTGGTCGGCGAGCCCTTGATGCCCAGCTTGCGTTCCTTGGGCCCGACCGTGAAGCCGGGGTCGTCCTTGTGCACGATGAACGCCGAAATCCCGTTGGCGCCCTTATCCGGATCGGTCACCGCCATCACCGTGTACCAGGTCGACTTGCCGCCGTTAGTGATCCAGCACTTGGCGCCGTTGAGCACCCACTCGTCGCCGTCGCGTCGCGCACGGGTGCGCATCGCGGCCGGGTCACTGCCGGCCTCGCGCTCTGAGAGCGCGTACGAGGCCATCGCCTCCCCAGCCGCCAGCGTCGGCAGCACCTGCTTCTTCAGCTCGTCCGAACCCCGCAATATCAAACCCATCGTGCCCAGTTTGTTCACCCCGGGGATCAACGATGCCGACGCATCAACGCGCGCCACCTCCTCCATCACAATGCAGGTCGCCACCGAATCCGCGCCCTGGCCGCCGTACTCCTCGGGCACATGGATTGCGGAAAACCCCGACGCGCTCAGCGCCTTGAGCGCCTCCTCCGGGAAACGCGAATGCTCATCGACGTCGGCGGCGTGCGGCGCGATCTCCTGCTCGCACAGATCCCGCAACACCGCGCGCAATTCGTTGTGCTCATCGGGCAGCCTGAACAGATCGATCGACGGATTACGCGTCATCGCGGTATCCCTTCTCGTGTTGCTTCTTCGCAATGCGGTTATCAACGCAGTGGCGTGTTGGACACCCGGACTTTGGGTTCGGCAAGAGCGTAGCCAGCGTGGCTGGTCGCTGCGCAGTCCCCAACCAACCAGTTTCCGAGATCTCATTGTTTTCCGGAGACAATGCACCCGTTTCGGGGCGCCGTGCCCCAGCGGCGGTCAAGGTCGCGGCGCTCACGCTCATCGGTCAGCGACAATGATGCGGATGATCTTCGTTCCCTGAGGCCGATGGCGGCGGCCTGATCGAGATCTAACCTGCCAGACATGGATTGCGACACGGTGCAGGAAAAAGTCGCTGCCGTTAGCGCGGTCGCCGATGAAACCGGCTTCGGCCCGACCGCCTATTCTCGGCTCGGAGTCGCCGGCGGACGCGACGGGACGCGACGGTCGTCTGGGACGGACGCGGGAAAGCTTGGACTCGCCCGTGGGCGCGGGCATCGTGCCATTGGAACCGGCACCGGGCACCTATGTGCGCGAACACTGACATGCTCGGCCCGAAAGACGGCTTATAACAAGATTTTTGAAGCGGACACCTCTGCTCGATTCTGTCGGGCAGGCGGTTCCGCAGCGTATCCGTGCGAGGCGGGCACCAGATGACCTCGACTGCGGAATCGATGTTCGAGATGACCGACAAGATCGCCGGTGAACAACGCCCGGCGCGCATTGCAGGCGTCATCGCGCGGCACTCATGAACGCGTCACCGTCCGATAGGGCCGGCACGGAGCGCCTTATCCCGGTGCTGGGACAGCAGATCCGTGTCAACGTCCGTTCCGGGACGGGGGTGCCGCTGGTGTTGTGCAATGGTATCGGCGCCAGCCTGGAAGTGTTGGACTCGGTAGTGAAGCACCTTGATCCGGACACCACAGTGGTGCGGTTCGACGTGCCCGGGAGCGGCGGTTCACCGGATTCACCACTGCCGTACGGGTTTCCATACCTCGCCACAGTACTGCGACAACTCCTGAACAAGCTCGATCTCAACACCCGGGCCGTCGATGTCCTCGGACTGTCCTGGGGTGGCGCGCTCGCACAGCAGTTCGCCTTTCAGAACCCACGCTACTGCCGGCGGCTGATCCTCGTCTCCACCGGGAAACGGCATCATCATGGTGCCCGGAAAACCGGGTGTGCTGACCAAACTGCTCACACCACGTCGCTTCCTTGACCACGAGTACGCGGCCTCGATCGCCGGTGAACTCTACGGTGGGACGGTCCGCACCGACCCGTCGGTCGTCAAGCGATTGTTCGACCGCCAGCTGATGGCCGGCTCCCGTGTCGGATACCTCCATCAACTGCTCGCCGGTTCGGTGTGGACGAGCATCTTCGCGTTGCCGCCGGTCCGGCAACGGACAATGGTCGTCGCCGGACTCGACGACCCGGTCGTCCCGTTGGCGAACGCCAGGATCCTGCATCGGCTGCTGCCAAATTCGACGCTGCATCTTCACTCAGGCGGACACGTCGATCTGATCGCCAACGCCGCCGAGCTCGCGCCGGTCGTCGAAATGTTCAGACGGATGTATTAGGGAGCCATATCGACATCGCGGCGGGAATTCCATGCCATCACACGTCCTGGGCCGCGACTCGCCCGGCACCGACGAGAACTCTGGCCACGATCACGCCGAAGAGGAATCCACCGACATGGGCGAAGAACGCGACACCACTGCCACCGCTGTTCGAGGGGTGAACCAGCGCGGAGTTGCCCTCGAAGAACTGGTACAGGAACCAGCCGCCGAGGAAGAACCATGCCGGGATCCTGACTGGGAACCACGCCACGAACGTAAGGATGCGTGAGTTGGGATAGAGCACGAAATAGGCTCCCAGCACGGCGGCGATCGCGCCGCTAGCGCCCAGGGTTGGTATCTGCGCGTCGGACGCCGTGCCGAAGAGCAGGGTCATCGCGGTCTGCATCATGATTGCGGCGAATCCGCCGGCGAAGTAAAAGACCAGATAGCCCAGCCGCCCCAACGCGTCCTCAACGTTCTTGCCGAAGATCGCCAAAAACAGCATGTTGCCGAGGATGTGATCCCAGCCGGCATGCATGAACATCGCCGTGATCCAACCAACACCCCAAGGCAAGCCAACGTGGCAGGCGTTATCGACATCGCACGGATAGAACGATGCCTGGTTGATCGTCGTATCCCCGTTCGGCAACTCGTAGAACAGAAAGACCGCGAAGTTGGCGGCGATCAGCGTGACGTTGACAACCGGGAACCGCCGGGCCGGAATGCCATCGGAGTAAGGGATCATGGGAGTTCCTTCCCGGTGCAGCGGCGGTGGTGGCCTTCCGTGCCGAGCGATGCTCGAGACGACCATTATTGGGGTCACGCGTCTAGGAGTCCACCGCGCGCTTCGAATCCCCGTTCCTCACCCGGGGCGGTAATGCACCTGGTCGGTCATGCACCTGAAGGCCAGCCATACCTGACAGCGCTCGTCAACCGCACGACGCCTCGCTCGACGGCACTGGCTGCCGTGCGCGCCCGAAATGTACACACGATCCGTGCGACCCCGATGATGACGAGCCAGATCCCGGTGACGAGTGCAAGCGCGACAATCGAACTGAACGGCCAGGCAAGCACGACAACGCCGGCCAGCACGGCAATGATGCCACCAAGATCAGCCAGCCCCGCCGGGGATTTCACCGTAGCTTGTCGCCAATGCAAATTCCGAAACACCTTGGAATATAAAAGCAACTCCGATCCAAATGGCCAGTAACAGAACTGCATATCCTTGGCCAAAGTGACGAAAGGCCAGCACGCCCAAGATCACCGCGAGCGCGCCGCTGATGAATAGCAAGATCCGGTTGCCGACCGGCGAGAGCGATCAGCCCCGATGCCAGCGTGGCCTTCCACAGATGCGCGAAAAGTTGCGGAGATTGCAACGTGGTCATGGCTGGTCAGCTCCTGGTGGCGGCCAACTCGTCGGCCTCGCCGCCCGTCTGTTCGGCCCGCACGACGGCCCACTCTGCGGCGTCAAGACAGTAGCCTGCCAAAGTGACGGCCGCCACCGCGTCGTCCTCGGGCGTTTTCGGCGGCCGCTCTACGCTCTTTTGCTCAAGTTCAGCGTGCCGCTTTTCGAAGTCAGCGCGCATCGCGGCGATCTGTCGTTCGATTGCGCCCTTGGTGTCTGACCACCAGCCCCGTGCGGCTTCCTTCGCCTCCGCCGTCGTCTTCTCAACTCTTTGACTTCGCGGTCGATGACGGTTTCAAGTTCTTCGCGGCGCGCCTGCAGCGCGGCTCGGTTCTGCTCCCGCACCGCGGCGGCCGAGTCCTCGAGCCTTTTGACACGAGCGGCAAGATCCATCAGCGACTCCGACAACGGTTTCATGATCGACTCCTTCTAGAATTTGTCGTCCCCGATGTCGAACAGCGTGCGCGTGCTCGGCGGCCGGACGTAGGGCCGAGGGTCCCTTGACGTACCACATTGGTTGCTCGTTATCCCGGCACGCCCGCGGTGTACTGGACGACTTCAGTACCGCGGGGTCGACAGAAATCGACTACCTAGCAACGTCCTTCAAGATCAGGTCACGCTGGCGAACAGACGCCGCAGGTCCCCAAATGGCGAGAGGTTCAATGCTTTGCTGACGACCCCGCGTGTGCCATCAGAGCGACCGACTACTGCCGCCCAATATGTTTGGTGTTCAACCAGACTCACACGCAGAGCAGTGTAACCCTACACGTGACCACGACGGCGAACCTTCGTCGCTCACCCGGGTTGGGTGTACCAGATCAGGTGCCCGAGGTGACGCTGATGTGCTTTTCGGCAGCCGCGGCCTGCGGCAGCCCCACCGAGACGGTCAGGATGCCGTCGCGGTAAGTGACGTTGACGTCGTGTTCGTTCGATCCCGGCGGAAGCGCGACCGAGCGGACGAACGACCCGTATGTGAATTCCGATCGGCCGCTGGATTCGCTGCTCTCGCTGCGCTGGGCCCTGATCGTCAGCACCCCGTCACGCGCGGTGACGTCGACGCCTTTGGCAGGATCGATGCCGGGCAGTTCGGCCCGGATTTCGTAGCGGCCGTCCTTCACCCCGTCCTCGAGCCGGATCGGTTGACCGCCGAACATCGGTTGAAGCGTCGGCCACGACGGGAAGCCACCCAGCCACTCCGACAACTCCGGCCAACTCGAGACGCGTTGTATCCCAGGGGCACTCGGCGCGCCCTTCACCCGGCTGGCGGCGCGAGCCACCGGGCTCTCCCAGGTCGCCACCGCCCAGATGACGAAGATGTCCAGTGCGATCACCACGATTGCCCAGACCGGGTAGTGCGGAAGCCACAGGAACTGGCTCACGATCGACAACGAGGCGACGATGATGGCGGCGACGCGTGCCCATGTCGTACTCCAGAACAGTCCAAAGGCCACGACCGCGACCAATATCCCCATGACGATATGGATCCAGCCCCAGGCGTTGGTGCTGAACTCGTACACATAACCCCGCCCGACGACGAGCGTCTGATCGTGGGCCAGCGCGGAAATGCCCTGAAGAATGGTCACCACCGCAGACACCCACAACACGGCAGCCACCCCGTAGGTCCCGATGCCGGCCACCACGTCTCGCGTTGAAAAGTTACCGTTACTTGACTGCTGGGCCACAACTGCCTCCTGTGCCTCCTGGACTTCAGAAATTGCCAGTGCGCTCAACGTCGGCTTCATAACCAGCGAAACGGACATGCCGCTTCCCGCCTGGATCTCTGCCTGTCGCACTCGCCATGTTTGCGCTGATCACATCGCCGGTATAGGGCACAAAGTCATTCATGCAGGCCTATTACGCAGCGACGTCGGCATGACAACGATCGATGACCACCGAGCTCCGGGCCCCACCTGAAGCCGATCGTCTGCGGCGCCAACGCGCGTGGGGTCGAAGGTGTCGCACACGATCTGCCAGCACTGTCTTATCGGAGCAACTTGCGAGGACTTAGGACCCTACGCCGGCGCGCAGCCCCGCGAGACGATAACAGCACAGACAAACGCCTAACTCTGAAGGGGACTTCTGATGGCAGACAACGACCTGAGCGCGCGATTCGAGAAGGTCTCCACCGCCGCCAAAGAGGCAAACGAAAAGATACGCGCCGCTGGGCAGCAGGCCCGCGAGCAGGTCGAAGCGGATGCGGCCCAGGCGCGAGACAGGGCATCGCAAGCCGCTGATCACCTCAAAGACCGGGCTGAAGCCGCCCACGACAAGGCATCCGAGCATTGGCAGGATCTGGCCGACAAATGGAATGCCCACGTTGCCAAGATTCGCAAGGACTTGAAGAAGAAGAAAGCCGAACACGACGCCAAAGAGATGGAGGGCTATGCCGAGATGGTCGAGGGCTATGCCCTCGATGCGATCGATTTCGCGCAGGCTGCGGTCTATGAAGCGGAATACGCTGTGCTCGATGCGCTTTCGGCACGCGCCGCTGCTAACGCGATGGCCTCCTGAAGGGACGTTTCATCGCGTTAGCGGTTGTCTCCGGCAAACCGCCTGAATGAGTCCAACACCACGCTGCCTCGGCCGCCCGACCGAGGCCAAGGATGCATTGATCGGGCTGCAGGACCGCTTTTTCGCCTAGGCTGACCGGGCTCTGCTGATTGTTCTTCAAGCAATCAACGCGGCGGGCAAGGACACCAACGATCAAGCACGTCATGAGCAGACTGAATCCCGAAGGTGTTGCCGTGCGTAGCTTTAAGCCCCCGTCGATCACTTGAGCAGGCGCATGACTATCTATGGCGTCATCAGCAGGGCGACTTCGCGACGGCGTATCGGGGTATCTCCCTGACAACCCCGGCGGGCTGCACGTGTATCGCTTCCCGCACTCGGCGACCGCGTGATAGCTCATTTCCTCACCGGTGATGAGTTCATGGTTTCGCCTCCGACCCGGCCCGGCCCGGCTGCGAGAGTTCGGCACAAACCGGTACACCGTGGCCCGGATGCGGGGCATGTCAGCCAGGAAATAGACGCTGAGCACAGCCACAATACCGACGTGTGACGCGGCGCCGAACACCGTCTTTCCGACCTTGACGACACCCCCGACCGTCGGTGCGCCCGGCCCACGGATCATGTCGGTGATCCGTTGTTGCACATGGAAGCCCTCGTTGAGCCCGCCGATCAGCGAGGAGTGGTCCTGCGCCTGCTGCAGATAGCGGTGCCTGTTCGATGAACTGGCGTGCTTCCTGCACCAGCGGCGGAATCGCCGCCGCCACAGCACCGGCAAGGACACCGTGTCATCGAAGGGTTCGCGCACACCGCACCGGTGGTTGAGGGTGTCGGCCGGATTGCTCGCGCGCGTTTCTGCCGAAACGTCTACCGCGACGTGGGCGTGCTGGGAGGATAGCGGACACCGTTGGTGCATTTTGCGCCCTCATTTCAGGAGCGTCCGAGAACCGCGGGGAGGCGACATTGGCCACACCTGATAAGCGCAGAGCCACCCGTCGCGGGGCTGTATCAGCCACTTTGCACGATCGGATCGCTGCTAGTCGGACGATCGCCGACCAGACGATCTCGTTGGCCCACCTGCTCGGCCGTCGCGTCCTCGATGCCGCCGGAACCCGCGTCGGCAAGGTCAGCGACGTCGTGGTCCGTTGGGACGCCAATGTCACGTATCCACCAGTCGTCGGGATCCTCGTCGGCGTAGGCAGCGGGTTCGCGTTCGTTGATCTGCAAGACGTGACGTTGACCCAGACTGGAGCACACCTGCGATCCGAGCAGCAGACGGTGTCGCGACCGGTTCGGGGTGAGGGCGAAGTCGCGCTGGCCCGTGACGTCCTGGACCGTCAGCTGGTGGACGTCGCCGGGGTTCAGGTCGTGCGGGCCGCGGATGTGTATTTACTCAACGGGCCCCGTGGGTGGGAGCTCGCCGGCATCGACGTAGGCGTGCTGGCGTTTGGCCGTCGGCTGCTGCCTAAGCGCCGACTTTGTCCGCCACCGGATCGTGCGATCGAGTGGGCCGACCTGCAAGCGTTCGTTCCCCGTTTCATCGATACCGCGCTGCCGGGGAACGAGCCCGCGGCTGCGGCCGGGATCATCGGTGGTGGCATGCAACTCGGACGTCCCGCCTCAGCGCTCAAAAAGCTGCGTGCCAGAGATGTGGCGGCGATCCTTGCCGAACTGGGGCGCGGGCAGCAGGCACAGGTGACTGCCCTCGCGACGCCCTCGGCAGCAGTTGAGGCGCTTCGTCAGCTGAAACCTTCTCAGCGGGCGGCCCTCCTTGCCGAGCTGAGCGAGTCAGACAGGAACCGGCTGCAGGCGATGCTGGACGGCGGCGAAGCTTCGTGACTAAGCCCCAAGCGGCACAAACCCCGCGGCACATCCGTCGTCCCTGGGTGGTCCGGCTTCTCGCTGTGCTGGCCATCCTTGGGCCGGGTTTGATCGCGGCCAATGCGGGCAACGACGCCGGGGGGATCCTGACCTACGCCAGCGCCGGGGCGCAATTCGCCTATCGCACCTTGTTCCTGATGGTTCTCGTCACCGTCGCGCTGGTCGTGGTGCAGGAGATGTGCTCTCGCCTCGGTGTCTACACCGGCGAGGGGCTCGGGGGCCTGATTCGCGAACAGTTCTCTGCCCGTAGCACATTCGTGGCGACGAGTGCCGCGCGCTCTTCGGTGACGAACGCGCCGACTACCAAGCCGAAATCGCCCGTCACTACAAATTTGGGGCGCCCCAGAACTGGAGCGACTCCTTCATCTCGGAGTACGCGGCGATGCACCGTGGGAGGATTTCGCGGAGTGCTTTGCCCACTATCTGCACATCACCGACACCATCAACACCGCGCGCGAGGCCGGTCTGGTTCTGATCGCCGACAGGGCGAGCGTCGCGATTCCCCGGGACATCGTCCCGCTCGCGTCCTACGCCGACGCGCCCATCGAGCAGTTGCTATATGACTGGAAGTGGTTGGCGCTGTTCTTCAACCGCATAAACACCGCGATGGGCAAAAGCCCACTCTACCCGTTCGAGATCCCGCCCCCGGTGATCCGCAAGCTGGGCTTCGTGCACAAGGTGATTCGTCAGACCGCGCTCACTGACACCGCCGGATCTTTGAATCCCGTATAGCGGCGGTTGCCACATAGGCCAAGGCGTTCTCATAGGCGCCCATGAGCAGGCGCTCATACGAATAGAAATCCGAGGTGTCGACGTCATCAATGTCATTGTGGCTCAAGGTCGTTCTCCCGGTTCACACAGGAATTTCTCGATGACGGGAGCGAGTTCGGTCGCGTTGTGCACGAGGTCGATGTGCCCGCCGGAGTGCAGGTGTAGCCGCGAATGAGGCAGCAACGCGTTCATGATGTGGGCGTTGGCCAGCGGGATGATGGGATCATCGGTGCCGGCCACGATCAGGCTCTCCTGTCGCACCGCGGGCAGCGCGAACAGGCTGGTCCAGACCGAACCCGCGAGCAGTTGATGCACGTAACCGATCTTCGATCCGGCGTGCAGCTGCCGCACGAACAGTCGCGCCACGTCGTCGCCATGGGCGCGGACGGTACCGCCGTAAAGCCCACCGGCAATGGCCGCGGCGTAATCGGGATCCGAGAACCTGCGCGGGGTAAGCATTTTCGCCAGTACCCGTGGGTGGGCCGGCACCATAAGCACACCGGTGCCGGTCGCCACCAGCACCAGGCGACGGCACCGGCGCGGGTTCTGGAAAGCGAACTGCTGCGCAAGAGCGCCGCCCCAGGATAGCCCTAGTACGTCCACCACCCCGATTCCGATCTTGGACAGCAGCCGGCCCAACACCCAGGCAAGGTAGGGAAACCCATAGGGCGCAGGGGAGGTGGGTGATCCTCCGGTCCCAGGAACGTCGAATCTGACCACCGGGCAAGCCAGGTTCTCTACCAGCGGATCGAGCACTTCCAGGCTGGCGCCGATGCCGTTACAGAGCACGAGCGGCACGCCGGTTCCCTCCCGCACGTTCACTCGGATCCGCTGACCGCCGGCGGTGATGTAGCGGTGTTCGCCAATCGTGCTCACCGCTTTAATCGCGGCGACCGTGCGGCGCATCGGTCACTTCTCCATTACGTAGCTGCCGGGGGCCGGACCCAGCGGCGGGAGGTCTTCCCCGCCAAGCGTTTTCGGAGCGTCGATCTCCGAGCCGCTACGCTCGGCGAGCCAGCTGACGTAGTCCGGCCACCAGGAGTCAGCGTGCTTCTCGGCGGAGTCCAGCCACTGTTGGGGATCCTCGGCGTCGACCGGACCGGTGCGGAACGACGCCTTGGGGTTGCCGGGCGGGTTCACCAATGCCGCGATGTGCCCGCTGGTGGACAGGACGAAGCGATTGTCCTTGCTGCCGAGCAGGCGCGCACTGCGATAGGTGGCTTGCCACGGGCAGATGTGGTCGGCGACGCCGCCGACCACGTAGGCGTCGGAGGTGATCTTGGCCAGGTCGACCGGGCTGCCCAGCATGCTGACCCCGCCGGGCGTGACCAGCGCGTTACGCAGGCCCATCAGCACCAGGTCGCGGTGCAGGGCAGCGGCCATCCGGGTGGTGTCGGCGTTCCAGAACAACACGTCGAACGGCGCCGGCTTGCGGCCCTGCACATAGTTGTTCACTACGTACCGCCACACCAGGTCGGTGGGCCGCAGCCAGGCGAACATCTCCGCCATGTCGCGCCCGTCGAGGTAACCCTTCCTGGCCGAAACTCGAATCGCCACCTGCGCTGCGCGCTCGCTCATCGCCGCCGCCGCGAACCCGCCCCGGGTCTCATCCAGCACGGTGACAGCCAGGTTGAGACCCGCGACCCGATCGCCCTCGCCGATCTCTGCGAGGTGGGCCGCCGTCATTGCTGCGAGGATGCCGCCCGAGCAAGTGGCCAACAGGTGGGTGCTGTCGGTCCCGGTGATTTTCTGCACCGCGTCCATTGCCTCCACGATCGCCGCGCCGTATGTGTCGAAGCCCCAATCTCGGTGGCGCGCTTGCGGATTGCGCCACGAAAACACGAAGACCTGCCGGCCCTGCTGGACGAGATACTCGATCATGCTACGCCCAGGCGCGATATCCATGATGTAGAACTTGTTGATCACCGGCGGCACCATGAGCAATGGAATCGCGCGCACCTTGGCCGTCTGCGGGGCGTATTGAATCAATTCGAACACCGAGGTTTGCAGTACGACGGCCCCTTTGGTGATAGCCAGGTTCTCCCCCACCGCGAAGGCGTCGGGCTCAACCATCGCCGGCACGCGAGGCTTCGAAAGGATGTCTCGGGCAAAGGCTCTCACGCCCCGTACTGCGCTCAGACCGCCGGTATCGATCAGCGCCTTCCAGCCGAGCGGACTGATTAGCGGGTTGTTGCTGGGTGCCAGGCCCTCCACAAAGTTGTCTACGACGAACTGCATCTTCTCGTTGTCGCGCCAATCCAACTGGGCATCGGCAAGCAACTCCTCAGCGGTCTCGGCACCTGCCAGATAGGCCTGCATGATTCTGTGCAAGAACGGATTCTGCTGCCACGCAGGATCGGTGAACCGCTTGTCGGCCCGTGCCGGAACACGGTGCGACTTGCCGGCGGCGATACTGCCGAGTTCACGGGTCAGCGTGCCAACCCGGTCGGCCACCGCGCCGGGGTGCGCAGCGAGGTTGCCGGCGAAGCGGGCCCAGGTGGTATTCGGCATCATTCGGCTGGCAAATGGCTTGGTGGCGCTGGTAAGGAGCAGGTCGAGCGGTGCAGCCAGCTCGTCGACTTTGGTCGTGGGATCCTTGGGACCTTTCGCAGAACTTGCCATAGTTATTGTGTGCTTTCAGTTGTCGGAACGGTGATGTCGCGTTTCTGGACCTTGCCGGTGGGTCCCTTGGGCAGAGCGTCGACCAGCCAGACCAGGCGCGGATACTTGTAGGCGGCGACCCGCTCCTTGACGTATTCGCGCAGCTCATCCGCCGTCACCGCGGCCCCCTTCTTGAGGGCGACCGCAGCCCCGACTTCCTCGCCGAGGGAATCGTGCGGGATACCGATGACGGCGGCTTCGGCCACGTCCGGATGCTCGTAGAGCACCTCCTCGATCTCGCGCGGATAGACGTTGTACCCGCCGCGGATGACCATGTCTTTGGTCCGGTCGACGATGTAGAAGTAGCCGTCCTCGTCGACGCGTCCGACGTCGCCGGTATTCAGCCACCCCTCGGCGGTGATCGTGGCCTTGGTTGCATCGGGCAGGTTCCAATAGCCCTTCATTACGTTGTGGCCGCGAATCTGGATCTCGCCCGCCTGTCCCTGGGGGACCTCAACTCCGTCCAGGTCGACCACCCGCATCTCCACACCCTCGATCGGGGTGCCGATGGAGCCCGCCTTGCGCGGCCGGTTCGGATGGTTGAACGCGGCAGCCGGAGAGCTCTCGGAGAGCCCGTAGCCCTCTAGAACGGCACAGCCAAAGGCCTTTTCGAAATCGGTGAGAACCTGTACGGGCAGGGCCGCACCCCCGGAGACGCAGGTCCGCAGACTCTGCGTCGCCCCTGGTGCGGCCTCGTCGGCAACGCTGAGCAGCGCCGAATACATCGTCGGCACTCCCTCGAACACCGTGACGGCGTCACGCTCGATCACCTCGAGAGCCTTGCGTGGGTCGAACCGAGGGATCAGCGTCAACGTCGCGCCCGCGAGGACCGCACCGTTGAGACCGCAGGTCAGGCCGAAGACGTGGAAAAGCGGCAGGCAGCCCATCACCACGTCGTCCGGCCCGGTCTCAACCAGGGTGCGCACGCTGACCTCGGCATTGCGCCCAAGATTGCCGTGCGTGAGCATGGCTCCCTTGGGCTTACCGGTGGTGCCGGACGTATGCAGGATGACCGCGACATCATCGTGGTCGCGCTGAACCGGCGAGTCCTGGTGAGGCAGGTCGGCGATCAGCTTGGCCAGCCCAGCGTCGTCGACGAGCCAGCACTGGGCGCCCACCTCGGCGGCGCCGGCGGTGGCCTCCTCAGCGAAGGCCGGTGCCGCGAACAACGCCCTGCCGCCGCTGTTGGACAGGTAGTAGGACACCTCACGGGACTTCAGCAGCGGGTTCATCGGGACCGCGACGGCGCCCCGATAGATGATCCCGTAGAACACGATGGCGAATGCGGGCGTGTTCGGCAACATCACGCCCACCCGGTCGCCCGGCTCGATTCCGGCCCGCTCCAGCAGCGTCGCCACGCGAGCCGCCGCGGCGTCGAACTCGCGGTAAGTGAGCTGTAAATCGTCGCAACGCAGCGCAACGCGGTTGGGGCTGCGATCTTTCGATGCGACGAGGTTGGCGCTCAGGGCGGTCATCAGGTGCCTTTCGAAAATGTCTTGTTTGCTGGTTCCAATGGTCATTCGGGCGCCTGTGCAAAACAATGTCGCCGTCAACAAGATGTGAGCCGGTTGGGTGTGACCGCCCACATCAGCCGATATCCAGGAATAGGGTCTAGGGGTATGAGCGTGTCATCGAAAACCGCTGGCGTCAGGCGTTTGTCCACCCCTGATCCGCACATCGTCCAGCTCGGCAAACTCATGCTGGGCCGCGCCCCGAGATTGGGGGAAACGATGGCCGATCTGCTGTGCCGCGAGATCGACGCATACCGCGACGGCAGCGTCGTCACGAAGGATCAGGTCGCCGAAAGTTGTGTGGCGAACGTGACGTTCATCTTCGACTCGCTCGCCGGGGACGCCGATGTCGATGTCTCGCCCGCTGAGCAGACCGGCACCGAACGCGCGCTCGCCGGTGTGCCGCTGCCAGCGGTGATGACTGCCTACCGCATCGGTTTCCGATTCATGTGGGAGGAGACCCTCGCCACCGCGCGAGCCGCGGCAATACCTACCGACTCGATCCTGGATGCCACCGCACGGGTCTTCTTCGCTCAGGACACGTTCACCCAGGCAATGAGCAGCGCCTACCGTCAGCAGCTGACCGCGCAGATTCTCGAGCGGGAGGAAGAGCGATCGGCGTTGGTAGAAGCGCTGCTGTCTCGGCGGATTACCGACAGTCAGAGCCTCTGGGAGGCGGCAGACCTGCTGCGGCTACCCACTTCGGGACCGTACGTCGTCGTTGCAGCGGAACTGCCGGCGATCGGAAAGCTGGGATTACCCACAATCGAAAATAAGCTCTCCACCCGCGATATCCGATCGGCGTGGCGGCTGCTGCCGGACTTGCAGGTCGGCATCGTCCATCTGCGGGGCCCCGACAGCCTCGGCGCACTTGTCGAGGTGCTCCGGCAGGCGGCGGCCGCCCGAGTCGGAATCAGTCCGCCGTTTCACGAGCTGGCCGAAACGAGCGACGCGCTGCGATTCGCCCGGCTGGCGGTCACCGGAAAACCGACGGCCGACTCACTCGTTGCCGTCTTCGACGACACCCCGCTAGCGGTCGCGGCGGTCAGCGCGCCTGAGGTCATGGCGAAGATCAGGTCGTCGGTGCTAGGGCCACTGGACGCGATGCCGACTGAGGAACGCACGGTGCTGCTCGATACCTTCCAGGCTTGGCTGGAGATGGGCGGCTCTGCCAACGACACCGCGGCGAACATCTATTGCCACCCCAACACCGTGCGGCACCGTCTGCACCGCATCGAGGAGTTGACCGGCCGATCACTCTCGCGGCCGAAAGATCTCGCCGAGCTGTGTCTCGCGTTCGAGGTCGAGCGGCGACTGCCTTAAGCGCCGCCGTGCAACGCGTTCGCGCGGTGGCGGACCTGCAGTGCGCTGATGACGTCCACGATGCCGATGGCGATCAGCCAGCATCCGGCGACCAAGGTCAGGATGAACATCGAATCGATCGGGGAGACGATCAGCACTCCGCCGCCGATAACGATGATGATGCCGGAGAGCACCTGCCAGCCGCGTCCGGGCAGGTGGTCGAAGGATAGCGCCGCGGCGAGCAGGGTGACGCCGCGAAATACCCAGCCGATGCCGACCCACAGGGCCAACAACCAGATCGACTCGAGTCTGTCGCGGAAGCAGAAGAATCCCAGCACCAGCGACACGGCGCCGGTGAGGAACGCCAACACTCTCATTGCGGCGCCGGCGTGAGTGCCGAAAGCGGCGAACATGTATCCAACCCCGGACACCACCAAGTAGATGCCGAAAAGGACACCCGCCACGAGCAGTGTCTTGCCCGGCCAGACAAGGATGATGACACCGAGTGCCACGGAAGTGATGCCGATGAGGATGAGCAACTGCCACGTGTTACGAGCAAGCTGGTGCAGGGGACCTTCGAAAACGGTCTTTTCGTTGGTTGTCATAGAAAAACGATAGGCCGGGGTCGGCGCAAAGAGAATGTTCGCGCGAACAAAATTCGCGTTAAGCGCACATATCGCAATACAAGCGAGCCGCTTTTGTTACCCGAAGACAAGAAGGCGTCGCAAGTTGGTCGGTTGAAGACATCGCTGAGCCGCGTCGGCGTCGTTACATTTCTCATCACGAACACAGCACGACGTTCCTCAGCAGCCCGCTGAGTGCGAATCACATACTGCCACAACCCATCCCAACCACCCCGCACTGCGGAGAAATGTGAGCTAACCATGTCTTCTGTCATCGCGACGTACCTGACCATCGCCAGCATGCTTGTTCTGACCACGTTCCCGGTGCTCGTCCCGGCCATCATCACCGCCGGCCACGCGATCAGGCGCCGGATCTCCGCGCAGGCCCGCGCCGCCTACCTGCCCACGGTGTCCCGCCGTCTCGCCGCCCCCGCGGTCGCGTAACACCTGCCCGCAAAACCCGATAGACCAGCCCGGCCGGTCTATCGGGTTTTTTGCTGCAGAACCGCGGTGCCATACCAGTGACAGGCGAGCAGCGCGAGTTCCACGTCGAGCCGGTCGCTGCCGATGTCCCGGCCGCGCCGGGCGACGGCACGGGCCACGCGATACTTCACCGAGTTGAAGTGCAAGTTGAGTTCCTCGGCTGCCACCTTGTAGCTGGAGCCGCATCCCAGAAACACCCGCAACGTCTCGCGCAGTCGCGCGTCGTTCTCGTCATCATTCGCAAGGTCCCCAAGCACGGTGGCCACCCAGTCGCGGGTGGCGACCACGTCGCCACCAAGACGCGCCACCACCGACAACCCCGGATCGGTGACCCCCACCACCGTCGGGCTCGACGAATTGAGCCGTTCGCTGACGATCGCGACGCCGCGGGCCTCCTCTGCCTCCCGGTGTGAGCGGCGAAATCCCTCGACGCCGCCGGCCATGGACCCAATTGCCAGACTCGGCGAATCCGTTCGACCCAGCGCGAAGCTGCGGACCTTTGCCACGGCATCGAGAGCCTCCGCGCGATACGGCAGCCACCCCCATGCGCAGCTTTGGTCGGCGGCAACGAAGAGCGGGCTGGCGGCGACAGCGGCGGCTTCGCCCAGGTCGCGGAGAAACCGTTGCAGCCGGGCAAGCTCGTCGCCTTCGGCGCCCGGGTTCGGGTACCACAGGACCAGCCCCAGGTGGTGCCACCGCAGCGGATAGCGGATCGAGGTGGTGGCCGCATCGACGT
>NZ_JBKQQD010000562.1:0-3162 GCF_052144515.1 Mycobacterium sp.
GAGCTGGCTCGCCAGGGTCTGCAGCGGCAGCTCGGTGACCACCAGCCCGAACATCCACGAGAAGATCGACAGGTATCCGCTGCGCGCCAGCGGGCGGTAAGCGTTGAGGGTCGACGTGGCCGTGACCGCCGTGACGATCAGCGATCCGACCTGCCGGACGAGGTGAAGGATTCGATCTCTCTGCATGCGGTCACCTTACGAGGCGGGCCCGGTGCGCCGATTTGCCCACCTCCCGATTGCGGTCGGGGCATGCTTACCGGGATGCGCCTACGGGGTCTCGCGGCGGTGGCCGCCTGGTGGCTGGTCGGCTGGTCGGGCGGCGGGACGGCCGGGGCGCAGTCGGCGTGCGCCGAGCTCGGCGGAACGGTCGGCCAAGACCAGATCTGCCATGGCCACGTCGTCACCGGCAACTACACCCTCGACTTGAGCTATCCGGTCAGCTATCCCGACCAGCAGCCACTGGCCGACTACCTGATCCACACCCGCGACGAGTGGACGACGGATGCCCAGGCCTACCCCCCGCGCGCTCGGCCGTCGTATCTGCTGACGATCACGGGAACGGCGTACCGGTCGGCCACTTCAAGCACCCAAACCCTGGTGCTGGACATCAACGAGGACCTCGGTGCCCACCCGGTGGGCTCGTTCAAGGCATTCAACTACGACCTCGGGAGGCGCGTCCCGATCACGTTCGACACGCTGTTCAAGCCCGGCACCAAGCCGCTGGACGTCCTGAATCCTGTTGTCGCACGCGAGCTGGGGCCGTCACCGTTCGGGGACCTGGGTACCGACGCGTATCAGAATTTCGCGATCACCGACGACGCCGTGATCTTCTTCTTCGGCCAGGGGCAGGTGCTTGCGGAAGTCGATGGTCCGCAGCAGGTTTCGGTGCCCCGCGCCACGCTGGCGTCGCTCATGGCGGTGTAGAGTCACATCCGCCACATGCGTCTCTGAAAAAGGAGACACACTTTGTGCCCACCTCATAGCGACAGTTTGTGTTGACGCGTCGACCGTTTCGTGACTTGTCGCTATAAGGCGGGCACTTCGTCGCATCCCGACTCCCAGCGATGGAAGTGACGTGCCCCGTTGAAGGGCGAGACCAGGCGCAGGAACCTAACTCGCCTCGGCCCGGCTTTCCAGGCTCTTCACCGCAGGGGGGTCGTTCTCGGTCAGGCCAACTTTCGCGGCGCCTCCGGGTGAACCGAGTTCGTTGAAGAAGTCCGCATTGATCTGGGTGTACTGGCTGTACTCGCCGGGCACGTCGTCTTCGTAGTAGACGGACTCGACGGGGCGCACCGGCTCGCAGGCGCCGCAGTCGACGCACTCGTCGGGGTGGATGTAGAGCATGCGGGCACCCTCGTAGATGGGGCATTCCTCGATGCATGCCTTGTCTTTGATGTCGACGCACGGTTCCGCGACGACGTATGTCATGGGTGCTTTCCTTCCTTGGTCGCTGCGCCCGAACCGCAGGAGCTCGTTCGGGCTGGCCGACTTTACCCGCGGGCGCTGAGGCGTCTCCGTGGTTTCCATGGTTGCCCGGCCGGGGGACGCGCGAGTAGAGGTTACTGTGTTGTGGGGTCACAAGCTATGGTTGTGGCGACCCTACCCGATTGTGAGTTGACCAGCATGCCGCTCAGCGCTCGAATGCCCGAACTCGCCTCGTTCGAGGTTTTTTTGACGATCGCGGAGACGGGCAGCCTCGGCCGCGCCGCCCGGGAGCTCGGGATGACCCAGCAGGCCGTGTCCCGGCGGCTCGCGTACATGGAGGCACAGATCGGGGTGACACTGGCCGTCCGGACGACGCGTGGCTCGGAACTCACGCCCGCCGGCCTCATCGTCGCCGAGTGGGCGTCCCGCTTGCTCGAAGTCGCCAACGACATCGATGCGGGTCTGGGCGCGCTGCGCAAGGAAGGCCGCGAACGAATCAGGGTGGCGGCCAGCCAGACGATCGCCGAACAGGTGATGCCGCACTGGCTGCTTTCGCTGCAGGCCGAGGCGACGCGGCGCGGCGGCATCCTCCCCCAAGTGGTCCTGACCGCCACGAACAGCGAGCACGCCATCGCCTCGGTGCGCGACGGCGGCGTCGATCTCGGATTCGTCGAGAATCCCGGCCCGCCCAAGGGTTTGGGAAGTTGTGTGGTGGGCGGGGACGAACTGGTGATCGTGGTGCCGCCGGGCCACAAGTGGACTCGACGATCACGGGCCGTGACAGCTCGTGAACTCGCGCAAACCGCACTGGTTACCCGCGAACCGCATTCGGGCATCCGCGATTCGCTGACGGTGGCGTTGCGTCACGTACTGGGCGACGACATGGAACAAGCGCAGCCCGTGCTCGAATTGGCGTCCGCTGCGGCGATGCGGGCCGCAGTGCTCGCGGGCGCGGGTCCGGCGGCCATGAGCCGGCTGGCGGTGGCCGACGACCTGGCGGTGGGCCGGCTGCGCGCGATCACCATTCCCGAGTTGGACTAACGACGCAACTTCCGCGCTATTTGGGTAGGCGGGCGGACGCCGCCCGCCGGGGCGATACGAGATCTGCTGAGCTACATCATGAATCAGGAGACGAAATAGGCCCTCGACGTTGGCCAAGCATTTAGGCGGCCCGGTGTTCGGCCAACGCCTGCTCGTAGCGGTCGAGCACGGTCTCGGCGACCAGCCGGTGTGCGCCCAGCGGCGCCGCCATCGGAATGCCGTTGTCCCGGGCGAAATTCGACACCCCGTCGGTCAGGAGCCCCGGCGCCAAGAACCACGGCGCGATGACGAGCCGGCTGGCGCCTTGGCGGCGCAGATCGCCCGCGGCGCGGGCGACCGACTGCTCGCCTCGGGTGGCGAAGGCGGTCGTCGCGCCGGCCCATCGGGTGCCTGAGGCCAGCTTGGACGCCACCCGCGCGGTGTGGGCGTTGGCCGCGGCGTTGGACGACCCGATCGCCACCACCATCACGCCGAGGTCGTCGTCGAGCGGCGAAACCCCGAGTTCGGCGAGGCGTCCGCGCAGCACCGACACCAGCCGATTGTCCTCACCCAGGACGCCCGCCCGCCGGATGCCGTGGGCGCCGGCGCGGGCGATCTGCTGGGGGATGTCGAGGCGTGCGTGGTAGGCGCTGGCCAGCAGCAACGGGGCGACCACCGCGCGGCGGCTGTCCGGCAATGCGGCGAGCACGTCGGTGA
>NZ_JBKQQD010000563.1:0-5920 GCF_052144515.1 Mycobacterium sp.
CAAAGGAGATGACGACGGATGGCACCAGGCGCCGCCACCTCGGAGACGAGGACCTAATGGCGATGACGCAATTGGGCACGTTCGCCGAGTACGCCGTATTGGCCGAAGAGTCGGTGATCAAGATCGACGAATCGATTCCGTTTGAAGCGGCATCCCTGGTGTCGTGCGGGGTGACGACCGGTTGGGGTTCCGGCACCGTGGGCGTCGGAACGCAACCGGGCGACACCGTGGTCGTGATTGGCACCGGTGGAGTGGGAGTCAACGCCGTGCAGGGTGCCCGCGCCGCAGGTGCCAACTCCGTAATCGCGGTGGATCCCGTTGAGTTTAAACGTGATACCGCCAAGTTCTTCGGCGCGACGGATACCAGTCCGTCGGTGTGGGAGGCCATCCCTCTTGTACGGGAGCTGACCCGAGGTGTGATGGCGGACCGCGTGGTGCTGACACCTAGCGTGCTCACGGCTGACCTCGTAACCCCGGCGCTGATGTTGACGCGCAAGGGCGGTACCTGCTTGATGACGGCTGTCCCGCGGGTATCCGAGACTTCGGTTCCGCTGTTTCTCGTCGACGTAATCCAGTCGTGCAAGCAACTCAAGGGCCTGTTGTACGGCGGGATGAACCCGCGCGCGAGCATGCCGATGCTGTTGTCGATGTACCAGAACGGCAACCTCAAACTCGACGAGCTGATCAGTCGTCGCTACCGGTTGGATCAGATCAACGAGGCAATCACGGATATGCGCGAAGGCCGAAACATCCGCGGCGTCATCGACTTCGATTAGGATCTTTGTAACCCGGCCGGTTTGGCGTGTCGACCCACAGGTCCAACGCCAGATCGGCGCCCGGCACGGAGCGTATACCGACAGATCGGCGACGCCCGATTGCAGCGGCACGCCGATGTCTCCGTTGGCACGCACTAGCGACTGCTGTTGAGCTGTTCTTAGTCGGTGCGGCGGTGCCGGCGATCGAGGCCGCGGATGTCTCGCACCCACTAGACGTGGATGCGCCGTGACGAGAAGGCTATCGGCCTTGTTAGCTACGCTGCCTCAAGCCCACGAGGGCCATGACATCGGCAGTCGGTTCGGCGCGACCCTAACCCCCACCCCGGGTTGATCGCGCAACCCTACTTCAGCGTCTTCTTGAAACCATGCAGGACCGTCATCATCAGCGCGACCTTGCCGTCGGTCTTGGCGTCGCGCGCAAATGATGTCAGCTGCATGATCGGCTTCAACCTCTGCCGGGTGATCGCCTTGGCGAAGGTGAACTCCTTCAGACCATCGGGGCCGTGGATGCGACCGAAGCCAGACTCGCCCACACCGCCGAACGGTAGTGCCGGCACACCGGCGAAGGCCATCACCGAGTTGACCGATGTCATTCCCGAACGCACCCGACGGGCGATGTCGACACCGTTCTTCTTGGCGAACACCGCCCCGGCGAGTCCGTACTTCGTGGCGTTAGTGAGTTTGATGGCTTCATCCATGCTCTCGACGGGGTTGATCGCCAGCGTGGGCCCGAAGGTCTCGTCGGTGATCTCGGTGGAGTCCTCAGGCACATGGATGAGGATCGTCGGTTGTACGAAGCGCTCGCCGACTGCATCCGCACCGCCGAGTACGGCGCTGGCGCCTTTGGCAATGGCGTCGTCGATGTGGCTTTTGATGATGCCGAGCTGTGACGGCATCGTGATCGGGCCGATCTTGCCGTCGGGGCCGGCGTGCAGATCGTTGGCCTGACTGGCGATCTCGTTGACGAAGGAGTCGAAGACCTTCTCGTGCACGTAGACCCGCTCGGTGCCGATGCACGTCTGGCCGGCGTTGGACATACCACCCCAGAGCGCGGCCTCGGCGGCCTTGGTCAGGTCGGCGTCCTCGTCGACGATCAGCGAGTCCTTGCCGCCGGCCTCGATCAGCACAGGCGTGAGGTTTTCCGCGCACGCGGCCATGACCTTCTTGCCGGTCGCGCCGGAGCCGGTGAACGCGAGCTTGTGGACGGCCGAGGTGCACAGCGCGTTGCCGGTCTCGCCGAAACCGGTGACGACCTGGAACACCGGACGACCGCCAACAACCTCGGTGAACTTGTCGGCGAGCCATTGCCCGACCCCGGGGGTGTATTCGCTGGGCTTGAACACCACGGCATTACCGGCAGCAAGCGCGTACGCGATGGAGCCGCACGGCGTGAACACCGGGTAGTTCCACGGACCGATCACACCGATGACGCCGAGCGGCTGGTACTCGACGGTCGAGGCCTGGTTGGCCATTAGCAGACCCGACTTGACCTTGTGGCTGCCGAGCATCTTCTTGGCGTGCTTGGCGGCCCAGGCGATGTGTTCGATGGCGAGCACGATCTCGAGCTGCGCGTCACCGGTGGGCTTGCCGGTCTCCAGATGCGCCAACTCCGAGAGCTGGGCGATGCGACGGGTGATGACGCTGAGCCAGGTGAGCAGGTATTCGGCGCGCTCGCCGAACGACAGCGCGCTCCACCAGGCGGCACCTGCGCGGGCGCGCTCCATCGCGGCGTCCACGTCTGCCTTGCTGCAGATGGGGTGCACTCCGACGACATCGCCGTTGGCGGGGTTGAGCGACTCGAAGGTTGCGCCGGACGAGGCTGCCCCGGGCGCTGGTGTTTCGATCGTGGCGGTCATCGGGACTCCTTCATCAGGTCGGCGCATTTCTCGCCGACGTTAATGGTGGGCGCATTGGTGTTGCCGCGAGGGATGCGGGGCATGACCGAGGCGTCGGCGACCCGCAGGCCCTCAACGCCATGAACTTTGAGCTCGGGGTCGACGACGCTGCCCTCGACCGTGCCCATCGCGCAAGTACCGACCGGGTGATAGATAGTCTGCCCGCGGCGGGCGATCGCCGACAGGATGTCGTCGGTGGTGGGGTTGCTCGATGCGGGATCCCACGGCTCGGCAATGTATTTCGCCATCGGCCCCTGGCCGACCACGTCATACACCGTGCGATATCCGGCGATCATGGCGTCGAGGTCGGCGCCGTCGTCGAAGTAACCCGCATCGATCTCCGGGTGCCACGTCGGGTCAGCCGAGCGCAGCTTGACGAAGCCCCTACTCTCGACGCGTACCAGTGTCGACCCGACGGTGAACCCACGCCGTACCGGCTCGTGCAGACTGTGGTCGTAGAAACCGGCCGGCGCCATGTGGAACTGCAGGTCGGGCGCCTCCATATCGGAACGGGACTTGAAGAAGCCACCGGCCTCGGCGCAGTTGGAGGTGAGCGGTCCGCGACCGGCCTTCTGGGCCTTAACCACGTTGCCCAGCGACAGGAACTCGTAAAGGTCGGTGGTGTCCTTGGTGTAGAACAGTGCCCACGAGACCGGGTGGTCCTGCAGGTTCTGGCCGACGCCCGCAAGGTCGACCTTGACGTCGATGCCGTGTTCGCGCAGGTGGCCCCTGGGGCCGATGCCCGAGAGCATCAGCAGCTGCGGGCTGGCGACCGTGCCCGCGGACAGCACGATCTCGGCGTTGGCCCGGGCCATCTGGGTGACGCCACCGCGCCGATAGGTCACTCCCGTTGCGCGGGTGCCTTCCATATTGATCTTCAGCACGAATGCTTCGGTGCGCACGGTGAAGTTGGATCGCATGCTGGCCGGATGGATGTAGGCGTCGGCAACCGACCACCGGCGGCCCTTCTTGCAGGTGACCTGATAGAGGCCCGCACCCTCCTGTTCGGCACCGTTGAAATCATCGTTGCGCTTGAACCCCGCGGTGACGGCGGACTCCACGAACGCGTGGCTCAGCTCGTGGGTGTACCGGCGGTCCTCGACGTGCACCGGACCATCGGTGCCGTGGTAGGGGTCACTCAGCCGGGTGTTGCCCTCGGCCTTCTTGAAGTACGGAAGCACGTCGTCGTAGCCCCAGCCGGTCGCGCCATAGGCATCGCGCCACTCGTCATAGTCGGCCCGGTTGCCGCGGATGTAGACCATCGCGTTCATCGACGAGCAGCCGCCGAGAGCCTTCATACGGGGCCAGTCGGCCCGGCGGCCACCGAGATATTTCTGCGGGGACGTCCGGTAGCCCCAATCCCACTTGGTCTTGAAAAGTGTGGACCATCCGACGGGCAGATGGATCATGTCATCGTCGTCCTCGGGCCCGGCTTCGAGCAGCAGCACCGATACGCTCGGATCCTCGCTCAGTCGCGCGGCGACGACTCCGCCTGCGCTGCCCGATCCGATGACGATGTAGTCGAAACTTTCCTCGGCCATGACTCGCCTTTCAGCGCAGGCGCGAATCGCACTGCTCTCCAGAATCTTCACCCCACACGGCGCGGACGCAAAGAGTAGGCGACTACGCGATTCCCTTCGCTGCACGACCCCATCGGCTCTCGAGTTCGAGCCAGAAGATCCTCCGACCGGCGGGTTCTCCATCTCTAGTCCAATCGACCGCCTGGACCTCGGCCAGTCGCTCGGCTTCTTCACGGATCCGCTGGCGTTCGATCGCTGCCAGCCGCTCGGCGTCCCGGCGCGCGTCCTCGCGATCGGCGTGTCGCTCCATTTCGATGGATTAGAAGCGGCACGGCGCCCTCAACCCGTCTCTTGAGGGCGTTGGAGTCCGCCCATGACTCGAGGAGATGCGCCGATCGGTTCGTGCCGAGCACCCGTATGGCGATGCCCAACTGCTCCACGGGTTGCGGTTGTGGACGCGTCCGGGTCTCGCCGTAACCCGTTGGCGGAGGCGCGGTCCAGAACTTCTGGTTCGAACCACCGTCGACGCTGGTCAGAGTGGAGCCGATGACGGGAATCGAACCCGCGTATTCAGCTTGGGAAGCTATTTCCAGCGCCGAACGGATATTCGAAAGTGTCTGGTCAGGGCGCCGTCAGCGAATTCAAATACCAACTGCACCTGCGTCTTCGGTTCGTTGGGCACACGCTCACGGTTCGGTGCCGGTGCGGCTGTGGTTCGGTGGCGTTCGGGGTACGCACGGGGTACTCCGCGCCAGTTCGGCCGGGCGGCAACCCTAACCCCTACCCCCGGCATTGGCGGCCGGTGCCCCTCGCGGACAGTTTTTGCAAGGTCTATCGCATACGTACCGCAACCGTACTGACAGCGACCTTTCTCTAGGTAACGTTTGCCTGGTCGCCGACTTGCTGGCTAGGGACTCATAATCCGTTGGTCGCGGCTTCGAGCCCCGCCCGCCCCACTAAGTAAGGCCTGGTCAGAGATGGTACGGCCAAACCAGGCCGCCTGCTAGGGGCCGCTCACCCCGGCGGTTGGGCGCACCAAGCATGTAGGCCACGGCGCTAGCAAACTGGCGCACTCGTCTCGGTAGCGTCTCGAGCAGCCCCTCCACGGCCGCTATGTCCGTACAACACCCACTGCGCCACATCTATGCGAGTTTGTGTGTCGCGGTCGTGATCAGGCCTATCGATCATCGCGGAGTTAACGGGCCACGCCAACGTGCGACGACGCTGGACCTGTACGTGCACCTATTCCCCGACGACGACACGATCGACGACATGGCCGCGCTCGGCGCACTGGGTTCGGCGGCAGCGCCAAAAAACAATGTGATCGGGCTAGGCGCAACATCGTGAGGCGGCGATACATTTAGGGGGTGTCCCGAGACAAGCCTCTGGGTTTCGCGCTGAGAACCGATGGTTCAACGTCGGCGCGCATGCAACGCCAACGTAGGCGGGATACTGGCGTAGAGCTTGCCTTGGGGTCGCGGCTGCATGCATCTGGTCTTCGATATCGAGTCCATGAACGACCATTGCCGAATCTGAGGCGCGTCGGCTCCGGGCTGGCCCGGTGACGCACCGACAGTCGCTGAGACCCGCGCCAACCCCGACGCCATGAACGATGTCGGCATCGAGCAGATGGTCGACCACTACGCCCGGCTCATCGGTTCACCCGCAACCAAACCAATTGTTATCGGTCATTCTTTCGGCGGCCTCATCGCCCAGGAATCACTCGCCG
>NZ_JBKQQD010000564.1:0-45735 GCF_052144515.1 Mycobacterium sp.
GACCAACTCCCCGCTGGGCGCCGGTGTCGCGCCCGACCCAGCGCGGATCACGGCCGAATTTCCTTACTTCAGCTGTCCGTGACACCGCTGAGCTGCTCCCAGGGGACCTCATCCAGGAAGGTTTGCAACACTGCTTACTCCGCACGGTCAAACCGCCGCTAATTCAGCGTGACACTCGGAGTTACCCCTTCGTGCGGAAAACCGGAAACCGCCTACCGTGATGCGTAGATCAGCTAATCAGATTCTCATCTTTGTGGCGGATCCGCCACTCGTCCGCCATTACTGTGAGAATTCCGCCATCTTGGATGAGAACCGGTTTCCGGGCGTGTTTCGCTCTTTCGGGATAGCGGTGCCCGCGTCCCGGAATATGCAATGGATAAATATATACGCATGACCTAATATGGGAAGATGTCGCGAGCTGAACCGGCTCTCCCGACGACTGCGAGAGGAAGGATCCAAATGACAGCGCCGCACAAAGAGCACGTTGGCCATGACCACGCCCATCGTGAGGGGTGTGGGCATGTCGCCGTCCCGCACGGCGACCATGTCGACTATGTCCACGATGGACACCTGCACAAAGTCCACGATGGCCACTACGACGAATGTGAGGTCGGCGAGCACCGCGTTCATGAGGGGCATGACCATGTGCATGCCGAGGGGTGTGGGCATGTCGCCGTCCCGCACGGCGACCACGTGGACTACGTCCATGACGGTTGTCGTCACGCCGCCCATGAGGGCCACTACGACGAACACTGAGGATCGGCGGACGACCCGCTGTGTATGCCCCAAGGTGGGCACTGGGCCTGACGGACCTTGCAGGCCCGTCCCGTTTACGGGTCCAAGTCAGGCGATCTTGTAGTTGTACACGGTTTGTCGGCTAACGCCGAACTCCTTGGCGAGTGCGGACACGGACTCCCCCGCTACCAGGCGGGCACGAAGCTCGTCGGCCTGCTCATCGGTGAGGGCCGCTTTCCGGCCCTTGTACTTTCCAGCAGCCTTCGCGAGGGCGATCCCCTCGCGCTGGCGTTCGAGGATCATCGACCGCTCGAACTCTGCAACTGCTCCGAGCATCGAGAGCAGCAGCGTGTTCATCGGCGAATCATCGCCTGCAAACGTCAGGTTCTCTTTAACGAACTCGACCTTTCACCGGTGAGTTCCCGAACGATCCGGCGCAGGTCTTCAAGGTTGCGTGCGAGTCGGTCCATCGAGTGGACGACGAGCGTGTCGCCCTCCCGTACGTAGTCGATTGCGCGGGCCAGCTCCGGGCGGTTGGTGTCCTTCCCGCTCGCCTTGTCCTTGAATACCTTGTCCAGCTCGACCCCATCGAGCTGCCGGTCAGTGTTCTGGTCGACGGTGCTGACTCGCTGGTAACCGATCCGCTGCCCCACTTTGACTCCCTTGACTCGATGAACTGTCAATCTGGAATCTCGGATGTCGATAGACATTTGCCAATAAGTCGGGAAATTGATCCTAATTTGACACACGGAAGCGGCGTTGCAAGTGTCGCGCACGGGTGTACCCCAAATGGACGCATGGAAGGATCGCAGAGGCCCACCAGCCGTCCCCAGGACGGCATCTACCTTGGCGTCGGCTAGTCGGTTCCGATGACGCCGCAGGCAATCCGCTCCATTGCCATGCCGCCCATGCCGCCCATGCTGCTGTCCCCAGAGGTGCCGTGGAGCATCAAGGCGGTCTTGTTCCCTGCCAGCAGCTCGTCCCTGGTAAACGCATCGGTGGTGGTCACCAGGTAAGCGGAGCCGTCCGAACGTACCTCAAGCGAAGTCAGGTCGCCGCTTTCGGGCTTCCCGGTTTGTCCGGGCGCCTGGTAGTGACCGCCCGCCGACAAGAAATTGCCGGGCGGACCGCCGGTGGGAGCAACCGAGTTCGGCTCACACTTGCCGATCTCGTGGACGTGCATGGGGTGGAAACCGGGCGCCAGGATTCCAGCGGCAACCGTCTTCACGGTGACGGTGGCATAGCCATTGGTGAAATCGAAGGTGGCCGTGGCCACGTCACGGCCGTCAGCCGTTTTCAGGTGCGCGGTGAGCGATCCAGCACCGGGCGCCGGGCTGTTCGTCGCCGACGACCCTGGTGAACCACTGTTGACAGGTGGGGTGGTGCCCGGCTGCGTGCTCGGATGCTGAGGCGAACTGCATGCGCTCACGGCCACCACGGGAAGCGCCAGCAAGAGGGTGGCAACGGCGGCGAGTTTGGTCATGACGGGAGCCTAACGCCGGATTCCAGCGAAAAACACCGCTTAGCTTGACTTGCGGCATCATCGACGTTGAGTACTAGGTCGCGGTGAATTGGCTCAAGTCGTAGATGCCGAGGCTTTTTTCGATATCGGCGACTTTGTCGACCACCCCTTGGAAGCCGGTCTGGCCGAACCGGCGGTGCTCCTCGTCTTCGAAGATGTCAGCCAGGTCGCGAAACTGCTTCGCGGGCACCACGTCGCGCAACGCCGGGAAAACGACGGTGTCTTCGCGTGCCTCATGCGGCTCATACATCCGGATGAACGCCGCCATGTCCTGCACCAGGGCATCTCGCGCAGGCTGATCGGGCGCTGCTGCTGCAGGAGTGGCGGCGAGCACCCGGTCGGTGAGCGTGCGACCGCGCTGGTGCTGCGTGCGCAACACGGTGGTGATGTCGGTGAGTTTGCCTGCCTGTTCGAGTTTAGGGAAGACGTACTGCTCTTCCAGGTGTTCGTGGTAGTCCTCGATGAAACTTCGAATAATCCCCGCGCCCGCGTTGAGTGCTTGAACGGGAGCTTGATCGCCAGCCTGCAGGCGGCGGATCCCTTCTCGATAGATCAGCAATACGCGCTTGAGCACTCCATGCTCACGCATCAAGTCTTCAGGTGGAGTGACCGACACTTCCTCTTCTGCGGGTGCGCCGGGCTGGCCTGCTTTGGGCTGCGGGCCGCCGCATGCTGATAGGGCGATCACACCGGCTGCCGATATCGAGGTCCCGAGAAGCTGGCGTCGGCCTACGGCCCGGGGCGGCTGCCCTACCACGTGGTCATCATGTATTGCCATACATCCAGTGTTGGTCAGGTCAACGGCCCCGGCTCCCCGGAGATGCCTGGGTAGTTACTAAGTGGAACTACCCATGTGGTCGCGCTACCCGCTTTGCAGGCTTATTGAAAATCATTATCATTAAGGAGTCTCAGCATCGCGATCAAGGGTAGGGACTACTTAATGGACCGTGCCGCAACCGCAGAGCGGCTTACAGCCCTGCTGTCACTTCGCAACCCGCCGATCGCGCTCGCTTTCGTTGACCGGCCGCCGAAAGACATCGTGCATGTCAGCAAACCCGTTCCATCGGCGTGCACGTTCTGGCGGCGGGCCGAGCTAGGCACCTTCTACGCCTCCGCTGAGCAGCACTACAACTGCCCGATCGGATCGATGGTGATGGGCTTCGACCTCCCAGCGACTGTGAGCGAGCGGCTCGGCGGGCTGGTGCAGTCGATGTGCGACGCACGCTACCTGAGCATGGACGAGGCGGCCAAGATCCCCAACGTAGGTCGGAACAGCGTAGGCATCGTCTACGGCCCCTTGTGCGAATGCCCGCTGGACCCGGAACTGGTGGTGATCTGGGTGAACGTGGCCCAGGCCATGCTCTACAGCGAGGCCGCTGGACGTGCCGCCTGGACAGGCGCCCAAATGGACATAACGGGCCGTCCGGGCTGTGCTGCCCTCCCGCGGGCACTACACAGCAACCAGCCAGGCATGTCCCTGGGCTGCGTAGGCATGCGCACCTTCACGGAGATCAGTGATGACATGAACCTGGCGGTGATCCCCGGTAGTGCTTTGGCCGGATTCGTCGACGCGCTAGAGGGAACAGTGGATTCGAACGCCACGATGCGTTCGTACTACTCAGCGCGCAAAGCCGCCATTGGCTAACTGAACTTCCCCCGGTTTCCCGGAGACTTTCGAGGTCCGGGAAGCTCGGCCGGCACCGGCCGGCCAAGGTGCCTAGATAGTCACTAACTGGAACTGGAACCATGAGGGACGACACCGGCAACTTTGCGGATCGCACGGCAGAGGCGGCGATGCTGTCTGAGTTGCTGGCTCAGCCGTGGATGCGCCGGCTGAGAGCCGTCATGGCCGCTCGGCAGTATGCGGACGAGCACGGGCTTGAACTCACCAAAGCCCTTCGGCAAGGCATCTTTGACGTGCGGCGGGAAATGCGCGAACTCGGGTTCCCGGAGGAGGTCATCGACGCTACGCCTGGGCTCGAATTGCCGGAAGGGGACGAGCAATGAGCGATTCAGGCATACTGCCCCGAGTACGCCAACAGATAGGGGTCCGTCATCCTCCGGGTGGCGGGCCTTCCCATATGTTGATGTGTCTATCCGGGTCGGTGACAGACCGCCCCGTTGAAGGCTAGCCAGCCTTTCTGACCATCACCGTGCCGCAGCAGGTCAGTTCAGCCTGATCGCCGATGCCTGTCGGCAGCGCCGCCGTAGTCACGGTCACCTCGCAGCCGCAATCCTCATTCGAACAGCGGAACACATCGCCCTCACCTAACATCGTGCCCACCTCTTTCGCCGCATCCCCTGGTTGCCTACACCGACACGATAAAACCCGGCCCCAGTCACTGCGGTGGCGGGCCTTCCCATTGCTCGGCGGCTTTCTTCGCGTCGTCATCGGTGCTGTAGGTGCCGTGGAAAACGTGCGCGGGCACGCCACCGATCTCCTGGATCACCAGACTCACCAGAATCCACGGCTTGGCTTCGCTTGCTGCCTCGGGGCCGAAAAAGATGCGGTACTCACGGCTGCCGCTGACCGCGCGGTAGCGCTCGAACGGGTAGATCGCTTTAGGGTCTACCATTACCCAGGTCAGCATGGGCATGATTATCATTATCATCTATGATCCCGGATCGCCAGGGAACCAGATCGGCCGAGTCCGACTAGGTACCTGGGTAATCACTAAGTCGAAACACCCGGCAGGAGGCGCCAGTTTAGTCGTCGACCACCGACCTGACCGGAAACGGGCCCCTGCCGCCGGGTTTTATCCTGTCGGTGTAGGCAACCGGGGAATGCGGCGAAAGAGGTGAGCACGATGTTAGGTGAGGGCGAAGTGTTCCGCTGTTCGAATGAGGATTGCGGCTGCGAGGTGACCGTGACTACGGCGGCGCTGCCGACAGACACCGGCGATCAGGCTGCACTGACCTGCTGCGGGACGGACATGGTCAGAAGGGCTGGCTAGCCTCAACGGGACTCTGCCAATCATTCCTGGCCGCGTACATAGAGGTCGCAAATCATATTGGGCGCCAACGACTTTCGGTAGCCCCAAGCATTCCATTACATGCACGTGGGGGTACCGGAGATCCCTGAGGGATACCCGCCTTAGCGACCCTGCGCTGAGCACCGAGGCGCTCGATGAAGGGTGACCTCGGTGACGAACGGCCCCGGCTCCCGGAGGCGCCTGGTTGGCCTTGGGGGGGACCCCAATCGCGACCATGGCCGGAGGACGAGCGCAGGAAAGCGGTTGCCGACGAACTCCACAGACAGGTCAGTCCTAGCTGAGAGCCTCGGGCGTCTGGCTCGAATGGTGTCTCATATCTTTGTGTCGGAGTCACCGTGGACGCCGACGACCCGTCGTGAATGGGTCGCTCGCGAGCTGGCCGCCAAGTACGGCGACCGGTTCCTGCCACCGGAGTCGCTGACGTCGTAATCGCAGCGAGCAAAGGCGGAATCGCGTAGACACGCCAAGCGTGGATGCGATTCTGCGGCTGATGGCTTACTGGCGGGGCTGTAAGAGGGAGTAGTGGCCCTTGCCAAAGCGGGCCATTTCCGGTGCGTCGCCAGCGGACAGCAGCGTCCACGCGGGAGTGAAGCGGCGTTCGATTTCGGCCCGAGTGATGCCGTGGACGCCAAATTGCTCACCGGGATCAAGCCCGCCGATCAACAGCAGCGCGTCCGGCGCTGCCACACGGTGACCTCGCGGACATACGCGTCGCGGTCCTTGTCGGTCAGGTTATGTAAGCAGCCGTTGTCGACGATCAACGTAAACCCGGTCCCCACGCCCCGGGCCGAGCTGAGGTGGGTGACATCGGCCTGAACGAAGTTGACGGAGACCTGGCGGGCTTGCGCCTTGGCGCGCGCCTTGGCCAGCGCCCTCGGCACGAAGTCCACACCGGTGACCTGCCACCCGTGCTGCGCCAAATAGATCGACGCGTCGCCGGTACCGCACCCGATATCGAGTGCGGTGGCCGCCGGCAGAGCGGGCGAGCCGTTGCCTTCGACCAGGTCGTGCAGACTTTTCGCCAGCGGATGGCCATCCCACGGTGTGAAACCGACTCGGTACATCGCACGGAACAACATGTTTCGAGATGCCATCACTCCACGGTAAACTTCATCACTTTCCTGGTGCCAGGTAGATCTGACTGACCCGCGCATCGGCATACTGCTGCCTGATCTCGTGATGACCCGCTGCGGAGGTATTGACCGGATGCTGTTTGCCGAGGCGCTGGAAACCACGACGCGCCGCCGCTACCGCCGGATCTCGGCGCGGCACTGGCACGCTGCTACCCGCGCAAGCTCAACGGCTCCACGCTGGAGAACCACCCCGAGCGGTGGCCCGCGCCGAGCCGCTTCAACGAGAGGATGACCCGATGAGCGATCGGCTTACGGAATGGGCGGCGGCTCAGACTGGGGTGGCCAGTAACCGGTCGAGGTCGGGCGTGCGATGTCCGGTGGGGCGCAGCGCTTCCTGCAGCTGTCGGGCCAGCGAGCGCATTTCCTCGGGCGCGGCGCGGGTGTGCGCGGCGAACCACAGCTCGCCGCGGGGACTGGCCAGGACGCGTCGCCAGTAGGCGACAACGAACACGGTAGGCAAGCGGTAGAGGATGCGCAGGTTTCTGGGGATTTCGGTGGTGCCTGCGGCGCGCAGCGCCGTGAACGCCTGCCGGGTGGCACGCACCATCAGCCGCAGCGTAGCTGGGTCGGCCGCCAGTCTGGCCGGGTCGACGCCGACCCGGTACAAGGCGAAGGCGAGGGGCACCACGAAGGCGGTATGTGCCACCAGCCAGCCGTCGATGTCGACGCTGACTTCGGTGGAGAAGCCCGCTGCGCTGAACACGCCGTGGAGGTCGCGGACTCGAGGTGTCGTGCTGCCGTCCCGTTCACCGAGCATCGTCTTCTGCTGGCTGATGAGCACGTACCTGATGACTGCCCCGTCCCGGACACCACCCGCGGCGGAGAAGCCGAACAGGGCACGGTTGCCGAGGGCGGCCGTCAACTCGGCCTGCCGGCCGGCCGTGTTGCCGAAGAACAGCACGTCCGAGCCGTCGCTCATGGCGGCCAGGACCGGCAGGGTGCTGGATAGCTGCTCGGCGCGGACCGGGACCAGGACCAGGTCGTAGCGCTCGTCGGCGCCGGCCTCGCTGACGGACGGCACCGGCAGCACCGTGCGCTGTCCGGACTGCGCCTCCTCCAACACCAACCCGTTAGCCCGCAGGTCTGACAGGCGCCGCCCGCGGGCCACCAGGACCACCTCGTGTCCAGCTTGCCGCAGCTTGCCCGCGTACACGCTGCCGATCACCCCAGCGCCAAACACCAGAATCCGCACCAGCGCACCTTTCCTTCGGAGCTACGGTCTCGCTTGTCAACCGGAACCCCGATGAAGGACGCGGTCCACGCCTGCCGTTCCGCAGCGCGATCGCTCATCGAGTCCGCCCAGGCTCGCTGGCGTGCCGTGAATGCACCACACCTCGTCGGCCTCGTGCGTGCCGGCGCCCGCTTCAAGAATGGGAAACTCGTCGAACGACCCGACGAATCCGGAGCTGACCCGCAAGTCGCATGACACGCCGATTGCCGGGTCTTGACGACGACTGACGCCAGACAATGGCCGGCCTGCTCTCGAACTTATCCGTTTGTTTCGGTTGGGCTGGCCTGGGCTGCGCTTGCCAGGAGCGCGAGTGTCTGGCTGATGGCGGGTTTGTTTCTTCGGGGCCAGCCCATAGCAACCAGCAGGAGCCGACCGGCCAGGGGCCAATAGCTGTAGTCGAAGGTTTCGGTGACTCGGGTGCCGGATTGGGTGGGCTGCAGTTCGAAACGCCAGTGCTGCGGTTCGAAGTGACGCCAGGCGATCAGGCGGTTCTCCTCGAACTCGACGACCCGGTTGCGCACCCGGTAGGGAAAACTCCACAAACGCATCGACATGACGAACTCCGACCCGAGGCCCAGGCGGTCGGGCCCGTCAAGGCAGCGCCGGAGCATGTGCGAACCGTCGATTTCGACGTGCCGCCGCGGATCGGCGAGGATGTCGAAGATCCGGGACACGGGTGCGGCGATCTCGATCGACTCGGACACCACCGGTTGGCCGAAGATCGTGACCCCTCACTCCTGACGTTCCGCCACCAAGCCTCTGGTATCTGATGGTGGCCACCAGGAGTCATTATTACACAATATAGTGGTATGGTGTACCTGTGTCGCAGCGGATCCCCTGCACTCCCGCGCAGATCGGTAAGCCCGCGCTGGCCGAGCGGCCGTTGATCACACCCGAGCAGGCCAACCAATTGGTCGTGTTGTTCAAGGTGCTCGGCAACGACAGCCGGCTGCGGCTGCTGCACGCCCTGCACCGCGGCGGCGAGGTCGCGGTCGGGCAGCTCGCCGACCTGGTCGAGATGCGGCCACAGGCGGTGTCGAATCAGCTGCAGCGGTTGGCCGATCGGGGCATCGTCGCCGCGCGGCGGGACGGGAACCGGATCCTCTACTCGATCGCGGATCCCTGTGTGCCGAGCGTGCTCGACCTGGGGATCTGCCTCATCGAAGAGACGGCGGTGGGTCGCGATGGCCCGCACTGACCGGTCGGACAAACACCGGATCCGGATCGGTGAGGCCCAGGTCGCCTACCTGGACCAAGGGTGCGGGACGCCGCTACTTCTGCTGCACGGTTGCCCGTTCTCGTCGTTCATCTGGCGCGGTGTCATCGCCCGGTTGGCCGACCGTCTCCGTTGTCTGGCACCGGATCTGCTCGGTCTCGGCGACACCGAAACACCCCCGGACGCGGACTGGTCGCTTCCCGCGCAGGCCCACATGGTGCTCGGATTCCTTGACGCACTCGACATCACCGAGTGCGCGGTCGTCGGGCACGACCACGGCGCGGCGATCGCGCAGCTCCTGGCCGCGTCTCACCCGGAACGGATCACCCGATTGGTGCTGACCAACGCCGAAGCCTACGACAACTGGCCGTCGGCACACGAGCTGCCGTTCGTGCGCGCCACCCAGATCCCTGGACTGGGCCGGGTGGTGTTGTGGGCGTGGTCGCGACGCCAGCTGTTCCGCTGGGCGCTCGCCCAGGGCCAAGCGGTACACGATCGTGCCGCGCTGACCGACGAGCTCGTCGACGGCTACATCGCCGCCAACCTCGCCACCGCACACCGCCGGGCCAAGACCCGCAGGTTCCTGGCAACCCAGCTCGATGTGGGAAACCAGGCCCACACCCGCCGCCTCGCCGTCACGCTACACCGATTCCACGCCCCGACGCTGATCCTGTGGGCCGAACACGACGTCCACTTCCCAGCCAGCTGGGCACAGCGGCTCCGCGCCGACATTCCCGGCGCCCGCCGCGTCGAGATCCTCCCCAACACTGGACACCTGCTGATGGAGGAACAACCCGAACGTTTCGCCTCGCTAGTCGCCGAATTCCTCACCGCCACAAGCGCACCCAATCACGGGGCGCAACCGTGTTGACCGCCGTGATCGGCGTGCACATCGCTGCGGGACTCGCTGCGACCCTTGCCGGGGCTGCCGCCATGTTCGCCCCCAAACGCCCGGGCCCACACCCGCGCCGCGGGCAGGTCTACCTCACCGCCGTCGGCGTTCTGTTCGGCACCGCGCTTGTCATCGTCGCGGCCCGGCCGCATGTCGCCTATCTGCTGTTGCCCGGCGGCCTCGCACTCACCACCGCCGCCACCGGATACATCGCCCGACGGATCCGGTGGCGGGGCTGGCTGCGCCACCATCTCACCGCGATGGGCACTTCCTACGTCGCGCTGCTGACCGCCTTCTACGTCGACAACGGGCCGCGGCTTCCGATCTGGAACCTGCTGCCGCCCATCGTTTTCTGGTTCCTGCCCACGGTCGTTGGGTTACCGCTGATCGGCCGCGCTCTGCACAACCACCCAAGCCCGCCCAGCGGGGTCACAGCCAACGAGCGGCTGGCATGACCCAACGAGCCTCGACCGCGACCCGTCTGGTGTTCGTCTACAACGTCGACGCCACACCACTGAGCATGTTGCGAGACATCTACTCGGCGATCACCACCGGGACTACCGACTGCCATCTCTGCGACATCACCTACTCGGGGCTCATCAAAGACAAGACCTGGCGACGCTTCGTCGCCAACCTCGGCCTAGACGTCGACTTCCAGTTCAGATCGACATTTCGCGCAGCTCACCCCAACTTCGACGTCGACTGTCCCGCCGCCTTCCTCGAAACAACCGACGAAGAACTGACCCAACTCCTCACATCCGACGAAATCAACGCCGCCCACGACCTCACCCAACTCAAACAAATCGTCACCAACGCCCTTCACCGCAACGGGCTCTGAACCGGCTGAAGACTCACTCGCGATGAAGGAGCACGCTCCCGTGGCGCTCACCCTGAAGCAGGCCCGTTCGGTCTACGACCGGATCGGACGCGTCCAGGACTGGCAGGCCTTCTATGAGGACGCGACTACCGACCGGCTCGTCGCCAACGCAGCCCTGGCCGCAGACCAGACGATTTTCGAGTTCGGGTGCGGCACCGGCCGGTTGGCCGCGCGCCTACTGGGGGCGCTGCCTGAAAGCATCAACTACCTCGGCGCCGATCTCAGCCCGGTGATGATCAACTTGGCCACCAAGAGGCTCACCGCGTGGGCGCAGCGCGCCCAGGCGGTGCTGGTCGACGGCTCACTACCGCTGCCCGCCAAGGACCGGTTCGCCGACCGTGTGCTGTCCACCTTCGTGTTCGACCTGCTCGACGCAGACTACGCGCGTGCCGTCCTGGACGATCTGCGTCGGATTCTGGCCCCCGAGGGCCGCCTGTGCCTGGCCAGCCTTACCCACGGAGACGGGCGGCTCGAAAGGGCCGTCTCCCAAGCGTGGAACGGGCTGTGGCGCATTGCCCCCCAGCTGGTGGGAGGGTGTCGCCCCATCACCATGCACGCCCTGCTGGGCTCCGACTGGCAGATCCAGCATCACTCACAAGTGCATCGTTGGGGACTTGTCACCGATGTCGTCATCGCCGCTCCAAGCGAATGCCAACAGTGACACCGCGCCCTTGACAGGTGATGCGCTCGTCAGTTGCCCGCGCGCGCACCCGATAGCCGATCCCTAGCCGGGACCAGTGGTACACACTCGAATTGAACACCAGATAGGCGCACTACATGCCGTGCTCGCCGGTGAATCCTTCTGGGGAGCAGTGTTATCCGTAATGCTGGCGCCGACGTCTGTAGTTGACGTTGTCATCATCACGCCGGCGACCCCTCCGACCAACGATGAAGGCGTCGGTCGGACTGGTAACGAAGTGTCGGCGACGGACGGCGACTGGGTCGCGTAAGGACCGACTGGTTCAACCCCAGTATCGCGCAGCAGCATAACCGCAGTTCAAAGCCTATACTTAGACTCACTTCATAAAGAGTAAAGACGATACCAGGACAACGGCAGGCTGAACCGACGAAAGGTTCGCCACCATGAACACCACCCCTCGCGCAGGCCGCCGCTGCGCGGACTTCGTCGTTGTCGTCGACCGCTGTGCACCGCTCGGTCGTCACGACCGACGAGTGACCGAGAAGTGTCTGGACCACACGTTAGGTTGCGGCTGCCGCGGTAGGCGCGGGTCGCATGGCGGTGGCGGAGTTTGTGCAACGAATAGTCCACGGGCAGCGCCTTGCCGACGAGCTTCCCCAGGCTGCCCCAGCCTGCTGGCTCGGGGAGAACCTAGACAAATCGTTCACCTGAAATTCTTTGGCATCGCCGTTGCTGACTGTGGTACAGAAGGCTTGCGACTTTCGTTGTCAGCTCGTTAGGAGGGGTCAGAGATGAATGTCACACGGAGTTTTGCCGTAGCCGCCACCTTCGCCGCTGTCGCTGTCGGGGTAGCTACTCCCGCGTCCGCCGTTCCCGAATTGAGTGGCCACTACATCGAAACCGAAACCGCTGCCAACGGCCGAAGCGCGACCGACGATTGGTACTTCGCTCCCTGCGGTGACGGATGCGCCTCAGTAGCTCGCAAAGGTGTAAAGGCTTTTGGGCAGGCGCATTTGGTTGGCGGACAATGGATACTTGATGTCACGGGTGAGACCGCAATGTGTCAGGACAATACCCAGGTTCCCAATGCTCTCTCCGCGCACTACACGTGGGACCCAAGCACCCTGGCCGGCACAGTGCAGACAACCGCTGACGCGCCTGAATGCGGCGATGCGGCAGGCTACCAGGTAACCGACAACATCCAATTGCGGCAGGCACACTGACGCTGGGCTGGTGACTGTGAAGTTCGCCGACGGGACGCGGCGATTCTTCAACCCGGACGACCAAGTCGAAACCAGACCGGAATGACCGAACCCGCCGTACGAAAGGAGCCCGACGAGACGCGCGCGTCTCGCGGATCACCCGAACCGCCGCGAGACAGAATCGTGGTATGAAAATCGCCATTAGCGGTGCAGGTGTGGCCGGTGCAGCGGTCGCGCACTGGTTGCACCGCACCGGTCACACCCCGACGCTGATCGAACGGGCCCCGAAATTCCGCACCGGCGGCTACATGATCGACTTCTGGGGCGCCGGTTACCGCGTGGCCCAGCGCATGGGAATCGAGGAGCAGATCCTGGATGCGGGTTATGACGTGGAATGCGTCCGCTCCGTCGGGCCAGGCGGCGAGACCAAAGCGGAGTTGGGCGTCGACGTCTTTCGACGCATGATCGGCGACGATTTCACCAGCGTGCCGCGCGGCGACCTAGCGGCCGCAATCTATGCCACTGTCGAGAACGACGTCGAGACCATCTTCGGCGACAGCATCGCCACCATCGACGAGCACGAGGGTGGCGTCCACGTCACGTTCGATCATGGCCAGCCTCGCAACTTCGACCTCGTCATCGGTTCTGACGGACTGCATTCCAACGTGCGTCGTCTGGTGTTCGGGCCGGAGTCGAATTTCGAGCATTACCTCGGCTGCAAGGTGGCCGCGTGCGTGGTCGATGGATACCGGCCGCGCGACGGATTGAAGTACGTCACCTACAACACTTTCGGTAAGCAGGTGGGCCGGTTCGCGCTGCGCGAGGACCGCACAATGTTTCTGTTTGTGTTCCGCGCCGAACACTGCAGCGCCGGTGCGACACCAAAGGAGCAGTTGCACGATCAGTTCGGCGAGGCCGGGTGGGAGTGCCCACGCATCCTGGCAGCCGTCGACGACGTCGACGACCTCTACTTCGACGTTGTCAGCCAGATCCGCATGGATCGCTGGTCGCGGGGCCGGGTGCTGCTGATCGGCGACGCGGCCGCGTGTATCTCACTGCTCGGCGGCGAGGGCACCGGCCTGGCGATCACCGAGGCCTATGTGCTGGCGGGCGAACTTCATCGCGGCGACGGCGACCATCGGCGCGCGTTCAACGCCTACGAGACGCGGCTGCGCCCGCTCATCCGAGACAAGCAATCCAGTGCGGAGAAGCTCATCTCGTTCTTCGCCACGCGGACCCGATTCGGGCTCTGGTTTCGTAACATAGCGATGCGCATGATGAACTTCGGCCCGCTGACCACCCTGTTCGTCGGCGGCGTGCGCGACGACTTCGAGCTGCCGGAATATCCGATATAGCTATCGACGAGTTTCGCCGAGCCGGCGGCAACGGTTGAGCCGCCCAATGGGCGATCCACGGGTGTTCCGCACAAGCAGCGGCGGTGCAGCGCTACCCATGCGCCACCTCGCGAAGCTGGTCGAATCCGTCAAGCTCGAACGTCTTTCGCCAATCCGCGCCGCCAAAAGCGAACCGATCACACGGAAGCTTCGCGAGCACCAGCGCGCGCAACAACTGCGAAGCCGACACCACCACCGCAGTACCCGACTTCAACGCTTCCTCATGCTCATACACCCGCGCCTCGATCGCGCTTCAAGGGGTATCGGCCGGGGTGGTTTGGCCCTCCCTTCACCGCATCCGAGCTGCGGTTATGTGCGAGGATTCGGAGGAGCGAAAAATTTCCTCCGGCAACGCCCTGGAAGGAAGGTATCTGAATGGCCGACGTGATATGCCCGCCCCGGATATGCGGCCTATCTGGGCTATGCAACCGCGCTGTGCGGATGGCAGTCCTTGGTCCCATGTGACCGTGCGCGCCGACGCTGACTGCGCCTAATCCGTTGTGCGCCAACCGGCCTCCTCTAGCGGGGTCGGTCGCGGTCTTGTCGTGATGGGACTACCCTGAACCGAGAAGACGTTTCGGCCCCAAATGATCGTCAAAGGAGACGTGTCATGACCCTCCGGGAAGACCTGGACGCGCTGGCCGAGGCCGCCATCGATGACTTGGCGCGCGCGATCGCCGGCACCGAAAGTCCGAGCGGCCAACAGCGGTTGCAGGCCAGGGCCGCCGTCGACTCCATAGCCGTCTACGTCACCGCCTGCACCGAGCACGACGACGCCTCCAGACACTCCCCGCCCTTCGTGGGACTGTGATCGGGCGTTGACACGTCAAAACCGGCCCCGTGAGGCCCGGTCGGTGGTTTAACCGCAGGAGCTGGCGTTTGCTCTCTGGTACTCCCTGCGGGTAGCCCGCCTGAACAAAGGTTCCGTTTCCGGTCCGGGTCATCCCGCAGAGACGGCACCGCGCTTGATCTGGACAAGCGGCTGTCCGGTGTCCGAGTCGGGTTGCGTCACAGCCGAGCAATCGAACGCTAGCCCGATTATCCTTCCGTACCGTGATCCCTGAGCCGTTCCGCTGCGCTGCAAGAGATCTAGTTCGCTACCGCCTTGCGAGCGAGTCGATGTGGTTACGTCGCGAGGGCGATTCCGACGATCCTCGCACCTGGCAACTGCTGAGAACTATCCGCGATGCCAGCTTCGGAAGCATTGACGATCCTGGTCTTCAAGACATCAAGCTGTTAACCGTTTCATTTCATGATGAGACACCCGAATGGGTGCTTAATCCGACTGACCAAGTCGAGTTCGCCATCCCTCGGCCTGTTCATGTTCCAGAGTCGTGACGGTGCCGGTTGAACCGGTTCCCCTGCGCGGAGAACAGTGGGACGATCTCCGTCATGGGAGATTGCGATGCAGCCCAGGCTGTGGAGCTGGTCCGTGCTTTGCGCGATCAACTGCGCGAGATGACTACCCGGCTGGGCCGGGCCGAACACCAGCTCCTGCGGGTGACAGCCTGGAACCGCTCGGCACGCGCGCAACGGCTGGAAGCAGCCGCTCTGCGCCGAGACATCGCCGAGGCAAATAGCCACATTGATCGGCTTCAGCGCCACCACCTGAGCAGCGACGAGCGCACCCAACGGCGTCCAGCCGCAGGACAGCCGCGGCCCCAGTCGGACTACGTGACGATTCGGTTCTGACCGGCGCACCCGCTTGCCCGTCCCGTGGGTGATGGCGTTTCCGCTGTTCAGGAAACGAACAAGGAGAACTGCAATGGCAGCCAAGTTCGAAATCAGCAAGGACAAAGCCGGCAAATACCGGTTTCACCTCAAGGCGGCCAACGGCGAGTTCATCGCCGCCAGCCAAGGTTACGAGACCAAGGCCAACGCCGAGAAGGGCATCGAGTCGGTCAAGACGAACGCTCCCGACGCGAAGGTCGCAGACCTAACCGAACAGGAGCCCGCGCACAACTAGCGCGTATCACCATTCATCGTCGCACGGCGCGAGTACACCGCGCGTGCGCAAGTAGCAGTGTGCCACTGGTTCAATCCCAGTATCGCGCACCACATAACTGCAGTTCAGGGTATATTTTTGAGGGCTGCGGCAAGGGCTGCAACCAATACGCAACCAATCGACCAGGGTTCGGCCTAGCCGCAGGCTCCGGGTCGGCGCCGCTAGATACGATGCCCGAGTGACTACGCCGCCGCCTCCGGGTTCGGTCCCAAGGGACGCTGTTGGTGCCCATTTGCCTGTGCACTTCGCCTCGCACCCGGAACTTCCGCTGTTTCTTTACACTAGCGAGATCTGGCATCCGGTCGCGGCGGCGACAAAGGATCGCTCGCCGGAGGGTCGATTAGTCGTAAACGTCCGGTTCAGTGACGGCACAGATGACATGGTCCTCAACGCCGACGAGGGAATAACGATCGCAACCCCTCCTGAGGCCGGTTGACCGCCGCTCTCCCCAGACCCTTTTGCAGTCACCGTGGCCGGCTGGAAAGTCCACACGTAGCGAACGCTCACGGTGCACGCGGTGGCGCGCACAGTTCTCGCCAACGACTGATCGCCTTCTCGATGACGATTAACGCCGCGAATCCGGTATTCAGAAGCGTGTCGGGGTCGGCCTTCGCGCTGACCGTCAATTTCCCCGTCTCCTCGTCCTGCTCGTGGACCTCCCAGTTTCCCACCGCCGGCCACGACAGGCCGTGGGCGAAGCCGCTCAGGTATTTCCACGCGACCACAAGATTTCTCGCAGCGTCGAAACCACCCGGTGGGGCCGGGTCGAGTGCCGCTGCGGCTGCTTGCACGATGCTGGTGTCATTCGTTTTGTGAGGGCGACCGCGGAACGCTTTAACGGTGATACGGCCGCCGTCCTGCGGTGACAACTCGTTGACCCGCTCAACGATCCCCTTACGGGCGGTGAGCGGCGGTGCGCGCCGCCGGTCTTGTCCGGCATTGATCGGCGTGGATAGCGTGCCGTATGTCGGTTCACGGGCTGGATACCGGATGACCTGCGCTGCGTGCCGAAGGCTACCCGGTCATAGACGAGGACGCGGCACACCTGACACCTGCACAGCACGATCACATCAACGTTTATCTGGACATGTTGCCAAATCGTTATGGGATTGCCCGACGGTTTCTGCGGCTTCAGGTGGGTCGCGCCGCGGCATCCGGCGAGTGTGACGTCGTGGTCGGCCCCGCAATTGCCTGAGTAGTTGCGTTTCCGGAACGGAGCCGGGTGGAAGTCCTTGCGCTGCTGCATCATTGGCAAGGCGTGTGAGGAGGCTGTTCACCGGGATTGCGATGCCGTTTTGCTGTCCGAGCCGGACGATCACGCCGTTGAGGTAGTCGGTCTCGATGTTTCCGGTTCGTCGTTGCAGGCTCTGCCACGACGAGGAGCCGCCCGGTCGGCGGTCCGCCGATGATCGCCGCCGATCAGGTGTCGGGCTGGTCTGATCGGACGGATTCACCGAGCTCGGTGAGAAGGTCGCGGATCTGGGCGGAGTCCACGGTGCACCGGGAGTCCAGAGCCGAGACAGTGTCGACCAGCGGAGCTGCCCTGATCGCCGCAGACTAGAGCGACCCACTTTCCTGCACCTCCAGCGGCATCGTGGATTCCAAGATCCACAATTCAGTGATCTATTGCCAGGCTTGGCTGCTGTAGGCGCCAGAGCATGGCGCCTAGAACTGCCGCCGGGCGAGTCGCGTTTAGACGGATTCAAGCTATATCACCTGCCCCCTGGACCCTGTGCTGTACCGGCCGGACGTGCTCGCTTCCTTCGGTGCGGCAGCGGGATCGGGGACTGCGGCCGATCCGTCTCGGCGTCGCCGGGTGTATGCGCCGGTGGTGTTGTCGACTGCGGCGATGGCGCGGTGTCGGAGGGGGAATGTCGATGCCGCAGTAACGTTTTCACCACGTACCACAGGGCGCTGGTGAGGTAGAAGGCGGCGGTGATGAGCAGCCATCGGGTCAGAAATGGGGCTTGGGTCAGGCCGGTCGCGTTGTGGTAGGCGGGTGCGCCTTGTTCGATGATTCCGGGGAAAAACAGCAGGAGCAGCAGCCCTGCGGCCAGGGTGGGCATGCGCAGATAATTCGTCAACGGTAGGCGCCCAGAGGGGTGTTGGGCGGCGCGGTGGCGTTGGGTCGGTGTGCGCCGCGACCGGGGCAGCAGCCGTTCGGCTAGGGCGTAGAGCGGAAACAGGATGAGGTCGTGGCCGATCACGGCGACGGCAAACCACACCGCGATGGATTGCCACCACACGGTGGGGTTGAACAGGTTTTTCACCCCGAGAACCGAGACCGTGTAGGCGGTGAGCGCTAAGGCGGCCAGCAGAATGATCAGGTGCAGGAGGCGTTCGCCGTAGAGTCGTCGGGCCAGCTGAGACAGTGTTCGCATCAGATGTCGCGGAATTCGATGGTGGAGACCCATTTGGTGTTATGCACCCCGGGAAGCGCCGGGACGATGATCCGCGCCGGATACCCGTGGTCCAGCGAGAGGTCGGCTCCGTTGACCTGGAATGCCAGCAGTGAGTCGGGATTCAGGATCTGGTTGGTTTGCAGGATGGCGTGGTTGAATGCGCCGGCGCGTTCCAGGGAGGACACGATCGCCGAGCCCGGGTGCGGGTGCCCGGCGGCGGCCGCGAGATCCGCGAGCCGGATCCCGGTCCAGGTCTGGGTGGTTGACCATCCCTCGACGCAGGCGATCGGCAGCTCCAAGGTGTGATGGGGCATCGCGTCGAGCGCGGCCCGGTCGAGCTCCATCGGTTGGGGGCCGCCGATCAGGTGCAGGCGCCATTGATCTCCGGTCAGGGTGGGGTCGATCGCGGCGGCCTCCGCGGTGCGGTTGATCTGGAAATCGTTGGGGCCGGTGCCGTAGCTGCGGCCCCGCGGAACTAGCAGTGCCAGGCTGCGGGTAAACCCGCCGATCGTTTGGCCGGCGGTCAGCACCGCGACCAGCAGCGAGCCGCCACCGGCGACGGCCAACACGCCGCGCCTGCTCAAGGTGGGCGGATCGGGGTCGGAGGCCACCAGGCCGTCAGGGTCGGGTGGTTCGGGCACCGTGTCGGTCACCGAGGTTCGAAGGACGCTGCGCATCGAACGTGAGCGCAGGCTGCGGAGCATGGTCGGCAACTTGATGCAGACATGGGCGACGAATCCGGCGATGAACACCCACGCCCCGAAGTAGTGGGCGGTGTAGAAGCTGAACCCGAAGATGTAGTCGTACTGGATGTTCAACACGCCGGTGACGATCTCGAACAGGATGCCGCCCACAATCATCAGCAGCGAGACCCGCTCGAGCACGTTGGCCGCCGAGCGGGCCGGCGGCCAGGCAAAAAGACGGGGAATGACCGACCACAGTTTGGCCAGTACCACCGGAATCACCACAAGTCCCAGCCCGACGTGCAGACCCTGAGTCAGGCGGTACAACCACTTGGGGTTACTTGGCCAGTCGAAGGTGGGAAGTTTCAGCCAACCCACATCGGCGGGGATGGCCATCCCGAACCGCGGTCCGTAGGCGATGTAGGACAGCAGGCCGGTCACGATGACGATCGGCAACACCACCAGCAGCACCGCCCCGAACACCGAGGTCAGCCATGGCCCCCGCAGCGGGCTGCGCCACCGAATCCGCGACAAACCCGGCGGCGGATGGTTTTCCAACGTCCGCCACAACACCGCGGGGAAGCCGTGCACATGGGCGTGCCCGGTGTCGGGCTCGGCCTCAGAATCCGGGGCGGCCCCCACCTCGGGGTTATGCGGTGACGGCTCGGGCGCCGGAGACGTTTCACCCGGCGGCGGGCTGGAGGACGTCATGTCGGTGCTCGGTTGCTCATAAGCATCAGCTCCGTCACCGCGGGCGCCGTAATAGGCAGACAAGCAGATGGTTTTGTCACGGCGCCTGTCCTTCTGGAGAGGGATCGACCGACTATCACACCAGCGGGTTGCAACCCTCGTTGTCGGCCGCGACCGAAGTGGGGAGGCTCAAACGGCGGCCAACGTAAGAATTCGGTTACCGGGCGCCGTCTCCGCAACGCGCCAGCGGTTATCCGGTGCTCTGCGCTCATCGGCACAACGTCTCACACCCACGGACCGGCGGATCTGACACAACCTTCGCGAGACGCCGGGACACCGTGCACGCACACCACTGGTTCCGCGTCGCGGGCGCCTTGATCCATTGCGAACGAGTAGATACCCGCGGCCGTGAACATCCGGCCGGACGCGCGATACCTGGCCAGCAGTCCAGCCACGTCGTCCGATGTCGGGTTCACACTCATGCGTGCCCTCGTTGCTCTTTGGTACGACGGCTGCCGCCATGCCAGTCCTCTTGGATGCCCACCGAGTCGATGTCGACGCCGAAACTTGCCAGCTGTGGTTGTTCACGCAGGCTGCGCTTGAGTTCGGCGAAGCCCGGAAAACTGGCTAGCCCCAGGACGTGGTCCCAGAGCCGCCCGGCGTCCTCTGGGCTCGGTAGGCGGCTGATCACCGGCCCGAAGAACGCCGTTCCGGTAGGGGGTCGGAACTGCAGAATCGGGGTGCCGACATCCTTGCCGGTCAGCGACAGGGCCTCTTCGGTCTCCACGCGAAGTTCCACGTCCAAGGACGCATCGTCGAGTGCGTCGGCCAGGTCCGGTGCCAGCCCTACCTGGCGAAGTATCGGCTCGAGGAATGCGCGACCCCCGACGTCCGATCCGATCATTGCCTCGCGGTCGATTGCGGTGTCGAAGATGCGGGTGCCGATGGCCGAGTAGAGCGGCCCGACGGCGGCGCGGCCATGTTCGGCGCGCACGCGGGCCGCAACCCGAAGCAGCCGCAGCCCCGCGGTGTGCCCGTCTTCGTAGCCCGGCGGGAAATGGGCGTCGTAGTCGACGTCAGCGTTGATGATCCGCAGCGACATGAAACGCCAATCCACGCTGTAGTCGCGCTGCTGCGCCACCATCCGCACCCATTTGCTGGTCATCCATGCAAACGGGCACACCGGGTCGAAGTAGAAGTCGAGGTCGGCCCCATCAGACACCGTCATTCGCGGTCACCTTCTGTCACTCGAAGAGCCGCCACCTCGGTGTCGGGGCTCAGTTTGGTTGGCTGCAGTTGATCGCGTCGGTCCGACCGAGGCACGGCAAGTCGTTCAACCCAGTGAAGTCGCCAACTGGAGCAGTTCGTCGACGGACCATTGGTCATAGGCGTGCGTCCCGTATTTGCTGGCGAGGACCTTGCCGTCGGCGTTGATCAGCAGGTCCGCGGGGAGTCCGAGACGGCCCCCGGTGGGATGGGCCGGCGCGCCAGCCGACGACCGGGCGGGTTCGGCGCCGTGTCGGAACATGTTTCGCATTAGTGGTGCCGTCGCGCGCGGGTCAAGCACCCCCCGTAGCGAGGTTTCCACCCCGAACTTCTTGTACAGCTTCTTGTCCGGATCGGCGACGACGTCGAACGGCAAATCGCCGGTGTAGGTTCGCAGTTCCTCCGGCGTTGAGTGGAACACCACCACTTCGTGGATGCCGCTCGCGGTAATTTCGGCGTGGCGGGCCACCAGGGATTGCAGATGCAGGTTGCAGATCGGGCATCCCGCGAAGCGGCGGAACTGCAGATGGGTCAGCCGGGCCGGGTCGGGATGGCGTACGCGAACCGGTTCGCCCTCCACGGTGTGCAGGCCGGGTAGCTCAACGATATCGCCTGGGTGAATTTTCATCGCATCTCTTCAAAGTGGAAAACTGTTGAGCCGCAGACGATCCTCCGCGCGATCGCCGGTCGTTGCGGGGTGACCGGCTGGCGTGGCCCCAGGGGGTGGACATTGTCTCACTGCCGGGGGGCGCCGGTTTGAGACGGGGGTATCGGGTGTTCGGTTCCCGGCGGACGGCCAGACGCGGAGGCGGTGAGCTTGAGCAGTTCCTGGGCGAGGCGTTCTCCGCGGTCTTCTTGCAGGAAGTGTGACGCACCGTCGATTTTCACCTGCCCGCCCGCGCCCGGGATGAGGTCGCAAAAGGCTTGTCCGGCTTGCGGATAGGGAAACACTGGATCGGAGTCGGAGAACGCAACGAGGGTGGGTTTACTCCACCGCGACAGCGCATCGGCGACCGCGCGCATCTCCTGCGCCCCGACGGCGTCCTCGGTCATCGGCACGAGCAGCGGGAACTGCGCGGCGCCGGCTTTCGACTCGGCGGTGGGAAACGGCGCATCGTAGGCGGCGACGACGGCGTCGGGAAGATCGGTCGCCGTCGCGCCCGCGATCACAACACCGACCGGCAGATCGGGGTTCTTCTCGGCGAAACTGCGCCAGGCCAGGAAACCCTTCGACACCCGACCGGTGAACAGCCCGGTATTGAGGATCGCCAGTGCGCCGACCCGCTCGGCGTGGTCCATCGCCCAGCGCAGCCCGATGGGGCCGCCCCAATCCTGCACAACCACCGTCGCATCCCGCAGATCAAGCCCGCCGAGCACGGTTGTCATCAGCTCGACGTGCCGGTCGTAGCTATACCAACCACGGTCGGTGGGCTTGTCGGAGCGCCCGAACCCGGCGTAGTCGGGAACGATGACCCGGTGCCCAGCCGCGGTCAGCGGGCCCACCATCTTGCGGTATAGGAACGCCCAACTCGGCTCACCGTGGAAACACACCACCGGCGCACCCTCGCGCGGCCCCTCGTCGATGTAATGCATCCGTAGGCCATCGACCTCGACGTAGCGCGGTGCGAAGTCATACCCGGGCAGATTCTCAAAGCGGGTCTCCGACGTCCGGAACACCTCGGGAGTCGTCGACGTCACAGATGGCCTCTCCGATCGGAACGCGACTGGTAAGGACGCGCAGACAACAACGTAGCCGCAATTGACCGACCAGTCAACTATCGGTATTGTTCTGCCCGTGCCACGGACTTCGGACGCGCGCCAACGCATCGTGTCGACGGCGGCGCGCCTATTCCTGGAACGCAGCTACCACGCGGTCGGTGTCGACGAATTGTGCACCGCCGCCGGCGTGCGTAAGGGCAGCTTCTATCACTACTTCTCCTCGAAATCGGAGCTTGCCAAGGCCGTCATCGATCTGCACGCGCAGGCGTTCGCCGCGCGCCTGGCCGGCTCACCCGACGACAGTCCCAGCCAGAGGCTGCATGCCATTCCCGACACGATCGGCGCTATCCAGACCGCGCTCGCGTCCCAATTCGGGCGGGCGGTCGGCTGCCCGTTCGGGAATCTGGCCGCCGAGCTGGCCACGACCGACGAGGATGTGCGCGCCCACCTCGCGCGGCGCCTTGGCGCGATGGAACGCGAGCTGGCGGCGACGTGCCGCCAGGCCGCGGCCCGCGGCGTGTTGCGCGCGGGCACCGACCCCGAGCACCTCGCCCATGCCCTGCTGGCGCAGTACCAGGGCATCATCTTGCTCGCCAAGCTCAACGACTCCGGAGTCGATGTTCTAGCACCCGCGTTGCACGAATTCATCGACGGTTACCTGGCGGAACCACACCATCTATCCAACGAGGTCTAACGATCGCTGCCGGTCCAAGCTTTCGCCGTGATCGACATCCCGATCCGACGACCATGTCGGATGAATGGCGTTCACCAGGGTTGCGATGCCGTTTTGCGGTCCGAGCCGGACGATCACGCCGTTGAGGTAGTCGGTCTCGATGTTTCCGGTTCGGCGTTGCAGGCTCTGCCACGACGAGAAGCCTCCCGGTCGGCGGTCCGCCGATGATCGCCGCCGATCAGGTGTCGGGCTGGTCCGATCGGACGGATTCACCGAGCTCGGTGAGAAGGTCGCGGATCCGGGCGGAGATCGCGGTGTGCCGTTCGGCTTCACGGGGCCAGCCGCGTTCGACGGCGTCTTGGACGAGCTCCTGCTCCCGGACCAGCCTGGCCCGCAGCCGCGGGACGTACTCGCTGGTGGTGAAGAACTTCGAGCAGCGCAGGTAGAGGTCACATTCGCAGGGACCTTCGGCGGGTGTGCGCAGGCAGTGACCGAGTTCGAGTTCGGTCTTGAAGAAGTTGGTCTTGAGCCAGTTGACGGTGTCCTGGTCCAGCTGGTTGGATAGCAGGGCTTCGGCGGCCGGTCCGGCCACCCGGCCTCCGGCGGCGATGATCTTCTCGTACTGCTCCTTCAGGACCGGATCGCTGATGTGGGAGTAGGTCACTGCCATCTGAGCGTTGCGGTGCCTGAGGATCGCCATGAGGGTCTGGATCTGGGCCCCGCCTTCGGCGAGCTGGGTGCCGACCGTGTGCCGGAATCGGTGCGCGGACACGGTCGGCTTGCCTTCGGCGTCGAGGAGCCCGGCGGCGTGGCAGGCGACGTCTAATGGCTCGTCGAACAAGTAGTTCTTGCCCATGGGTTGCCCGCGGTGGGTGAACACCCACCGGACCGACTGCTGCGCCCAGGTGTCGTAGCGCGCCGCGGCGCCCGAGGTCTTGGCCAGCTCGATTAGGTCGCGGAGCGGGTCGGCTGCCTGAGGATGCAGCGGGATCATGCGTTCGGTGTAGGTTTTGCCGACCGGGATCCGCAGCCTTGGGTAGCCGTCTTGGTAGGTGTCGAGGCAGTCGAGGGTGAGGCGGCGGATTTCTCCCCGGCGGGCGCCGCTCCAGCGCACCAGCAGCAACGCGGTCCGCTGGTAGGGGTTCTCCAGCCCCTCGATGGCCTTCATCAGGCGGTCCAGTTCGTCGCGGGGGATGAACCGGGGCAGCCGGGCGGGCAGCTTGGGCAGGTCGGATCGGCTCAGCAACGGACGAGCGGGTACGTCGTCCCAGCCCCACTGGCTGGTCTCCCGGAAGAAGTTCAGCAGCGGGCTGATGTAGGTGTAGCGGGTGCGGGCCGCGAGCGGCTTCCCGTTGCGCGGGTTGATGCGATCGTGCAGGTGGGTGAGGTAGGCCTCGGTGTGGTCGCGGGTCAGCTCGGTCAGGCTGGTGATCTCGGGGTGGTCAGCGGCGAGCCAGCGCAGCAGGTAGCGGAAGGCGTCTCGGGCGCCGCGTACCGACTCGGCCCGGTCGGTGGTCTGCAGCCGACCCGACAGCCACCGGTCGATCGGCGCGGCGATCCCCGGCGGAGTGCCCGGCGGCACCGGCTGTTGCTTCCAGATGGCATCGGTGCGCAATCCACGCATCGGCTCGTGGCAGATCTGGCCGGTGTTGAACAACAGCACGTGCAGGCCGTACAGCCGGCCATGACACTCCTTCTCGAAAAGCGGCGCCAGGACGGCTGGATCGTGAATGCGGCGGGTGCGGTGAACGTGGCCGGCCCGGATGCGGGGCGCTTCGGGAAGAGCGCACCACCGGCGGATCTCCGCACCGAACGCGGTCAGGTCATCATAGTCGATGGTGCTGATGTCCGGGTCCCCTTTCCACAGGAGCAGCCGGGTGATGGCCCAGGTCAGCCAGGCCCGGCCATAGCGGTACCCGAGTAGGCGTTGACGCTGGTCCAGGGAGTCGAACAACTCGAGGTCCACGCCCAGAGCCGGGGCGATCCGGGGGTTGAGCAGGCTGTCGAAGTTGCGGCTCAGCACGTAGTCGGCGTCCAGCGAAATGCGGTGGACCATCGACAGGTAGACGAGGTAGGAACCGGCTCCGCAGGAGGGGCCGTTCCGGTTTCCCCCTGCCGATACGGCGGGTGCCCCGTCGGACCCGAGGTCGAGACGGGTCAGAAGCGGCGCAGCGAACCATTCCTCCAGGTCGGGCCAGTGACGGACGAACCGGCTGTAGAAGTAGCGGCGGGACTCGATTACGGGGATGCGTTCCTCGCCACACGCGCGTATGCCTCCGTTGAAGACGGTGTCCAACCAGGTGAAGTATTCCTCGCGGTGTGCGTGGCGCCGCGGCTCTGGCTCCCCCGCCAGAACGGCGGTCACCGCTTGTTCTCCACGGCCTTGGTGTAGTCGGCGAGCACGGCCTCGTCGGAGACGCGGGTGTAAACCTTCACCGACTCGGGCGAGGTGTGCCCGAGCCGTTTCTGCAGCGACAATTCCCGCATGCCGCCCTCCCACATGGCCGTGGCGTGTGTGTGGCGCAGGGCGTGCGGGGTCGTCTCCGGGGTGCGCAGTCCAAGCGCACTCATGCGGCGGGAGAACAGCTTGGCCAGGGCGTCGTAGCTCAACGGTTCGCACCGCCGCTTGCCCCGGCCGACCAGGAATACGAACGGGCTGGTCGCTTCGAGCGGCCGCTCGTGCATCACGTATCGGCTCAGCGCCTCCAACGTGCGGGGTTCGTGCAGGTCGACGACCCGCTCGGTGCGGGACTTGCCGCGCGCACCCTGCGGATGGTCGTCGCGCTTGCGGACCGTCACACGGCGTCGGCCGTAGGAAATGTCCCGCAGGTGCAGCGACAACACCTCACCCGGGCGGAGCCCGCCGTCCAGCATCAGCAGCAGCATCGCCAGGTCCCGCAGCTGCTTCAGCCCCGACAGCAGCACCTCCAAGTCCGGCTCGTTCATCGGCCGGGGCAGCCTGCGTGGACGTTTCACCTGCACGACCCGGCGGACCGGCTGCTGTCGGCTTGCCCGCCCCATGTAGGGCTGGTGACGATCGGGAACCCGGGCCAACGTCGGATCGGTCCGCATCTGGACCGGCGAAATGCCGTAGTTGTACTCCTCGGCGGCGATCGCCCAGTCGTAGAAGCTCGACACCGCGGCCAGGATCCGATCCACCGTCGCCGGCGACAGCAGCCCGCTCGGCCCGTCCTGCCCGTCGACGATCACCGTCAAGCCGAGCCGCTGCGCCGGACGTCGGCTCGGCACCCGCCGCAGAAACCCCAACAGCGCCAGCGTGTGCGGCGCGCGGAAGTCCTGCCAGTCCAGGCCCTCATGGTCCAGGAACATGAACAGGTACTTCAGGTCATAGCCGTACGCCGACAACGTGTTCGGAGAGAACTCCCGGTCCGCGAGATGCCCCAGGAACCGGCAAACCGGCCCAACCGGTTCACCCTCATCGTCGACCAGTCGAACCCTGCGGACGATCCCACCATCCCGCTCTTTGACGACCCGCACCCGGCCTCCTCGTCTCGTGCCCATTAACAGCCCGGGTCAACATATGAGGCGAAGGATGACGAATGGGGAGGATTCCAAGAAGAACCTCCGTCAACATGTCCAGATAAGAACGTCTACGGCACCTACTCCTTCGACGTCGAGACCGAACTCCGTCGCGAGGGACACCGCCCGCTCCGTTCACCGGCCGCCTGATCCAGTCGGGGCAAAAGGGACCAGATCCGCTCCGCTGCTAAGGGGACCCCGGCTTCTTGCACGTCTCGGCCGGCCCTGGCGGGGAGGTACTGGCTACCGCCACGAAACGCGTCACCTGGCTACACCCAGTAGGGCACCCGGGCGCGGTACTGGCGCATCGCGGCCGCGGCTATCGTCCAGCCGATGACCGTGAGCGCCAACACAACCGCCCTTATCTGGGGTTCGGTTCCCGCGTGTACGACTGTTCCCGCTTAGGTCATTGTGGGCCGCGTTCGCCTAATCAGAGGGCAATCGCTAGTTAAATGCACTGCGCAGTTGCACATAGGCTTTGGCGTAGATGTTCCACTTGCTCGGAAGCCCGTTGTCGAGAACGGCTTCGAGCTGCACCGCGGTAGGTCCCTTCAGGTCGTGATCGCCAGTAATGCTGCTGTAGTTGCCACGATGGTGCGGGTCGGCATCCATGAGCAATAAGTTGCGAAATACTTCTATGTAGTGCGCGTACCACGAGCTATATAGAGACTCGTCTGCCATCTGATAGCCCCTGACCGCTTTGAAATATTCGCCCAGCAGGGTGTCGATCGGTTCACCGAAAAGCCCTCCAGTGCTGTCCTTGATGTGCTGTTGTGCCGTGGCGGCCGCCGCCCATCGAGCGCCGCTCCTACGGTCCTGCAACGCCTGAAGATCGAACATCGCCTGTTCCAAGCCGACACCGGACCGCAACGCCCGGGCGGTAGTCCTGAAGCCTGACCGGTAGTCCTCATTGATCTCGTTCATCAATTTGTCGATCGGCTGAATGTGGAACTCAAACCACTGATGCCGTCGCTCGGCGAGCTGGCCGCCATCGCGAAGACCTTGCTGGTAGGCCGATTGGAGGGCCACCATTTCCAGCTTGACCACGCGGGCCTCTAGCTTGTCCACGCCTGCGTGGGTGCGTTCGTGGTTGAGTTGATCTGCAAGCGGCCCTAGCTCTGGCTTCGTTGTCGATGCCGCCGCCTTTACTGCCACCATCCAGGCGTCGATGAAGTGAGCGCTGAACACGGTGGCGTCAAACTCGATTCCCAATTCATCGGTGAGGGCCGTCAGCGTTGAGGTCGGCAGGTATCCGTTCGAAAAACCCTGGACCGGAGCTGCAGCGCGAAAAACTGCTTGGTCCACGATGGACTGCAGCGCACCCGAAATCGTGTGGATTTCCTTCGCGCGCATGGCGGGTGTCACGGTTACTTCGGATAATTCATCGTTCAGGAACATGCCCAGGACCTCAATGACGCGGTCGCGGTACTCTTCAGCCTTCACGCCGAGAACGGCGTCCACCGCGGCGACGAGGGCGGCATTGGTGGGCGCCCGTAGTGCGCGCTCTACGGGGTCGCCCAGGATCGCTTTAGATAGGTATTTCCCGGCCGGCTTCGCCGCGAAGCTACCCAGTTGCTTGATGATCCAGATTGATACCGGGTCAGCCACCATAACGGCTCCTTCGAGAAACGTGGATCGCACAAGCGGACTCCTGCGGCCACCATGTCAAGGTGCAGCGAGGATTGACAAGACATGCCCGATCTTGCATGTTGTCACTGCGCCGATTGCGGCGTGGCCGGTGCGCGTTTCGCAGGCGCAGTGGTGTTTATCCGGTAGCCGGGCGAGACTCAGCGAGCGCGCGCTGCATGTCGTCGACGCTGACCTCCAGTACAGAAGGGTCGGCCCGTACGAGTTGGTCGAGGTCTTGCGGGTTCGGCGCCAGTCTGTGCAGGCGGCGGGCCCGTTCCCGCCGGCAGGCCACCGCCACTTTGCGGGCGTAGCGCCCGTTGCCGGCGACGTCAAGCATGGTGCCGCTCTCGTACGGTAGGGAACGCAGATGGGTTGCTTCCGCGCGCAGCATTTCCCAGGCGGCATCGTCGACGGCCAGACGCTCCTTGCCCGCCAAGTGGCGCCCGATCGCCACGATCTGATCAGGCGTGTAGCTGTTGAACGTCAGGGTGAAATGGAATCGCCCGGCCAGCCCGGCGTTGGCCTTGAGGAAGTCCCGCATCTCCTTCGGATATCCCGCGACGATCACCACCAGCTCGTCGCGGTAGTCCTCCATGTATTTCAGCAGGGTGTTGATCGCGTCAACACCGAAGGAGTGACCCTCAGTCTTGGGGACCAGCCGGTAGGCCTCGTCGATGAACAGCACGCCGCCGCGCGCTTCTTCACATACCTCTTTCATCTTGGCCGCCGTCTGTGAGACGTAGCCGATCACGATGTCTTCTTCGGTCACCTCCTTGACATCGGGGCGGGCGATCTTGCCTAACCCGAAGAGCACTTCACCGACCACCCGGGCGAACGTCGTCTTGGCGGTGCCCGGGGGGCCGAGAAACACCATGTGATTTTCGTTGCTCGTAGCGCCGCCATCGCCCTGCTCGGCGAGCAGCTGCTCGATCTGAATCTCGGTGCGCCACACCGCTATTTGTTCCTTAGCGTCTTCGAGGCCGATCAGTTCATCGACGCGGGCCTGGGCACGGTTGAGGACCTCTTGGCGCTCGCTCACCAACGCCGCAGCCGCTCGGGCGTCACGGCTGGTTTCAGTTCGTGGGTCCCATTTATCGGTTCGGGTAGCGATGGTTTCGGCGTCGGCGGTGACGATGCGGTAGCCCGGCTCCTCGAGTGCTTTGCGTGCTTGTGGGATCACGACGCCGTCGATGGTGGCGCCGCGGAACGCTTCGTTGGCCGCCTCGAATTCGCCCAGTTCACGCAGGCACCAACCTTTGGTGAGCGCTAAATCCGCTGCAATGTAGGAATTTTGCGTCGTGACCTGCGCTATTAAGTCCAACGCTGACTGCGCTTGTCCCAGCGAGGCCAACGCCATAGCGCGCAGTGTTTGGGCAGCGGCCAGCACATCGTTGGGAACGTAGGTAGCGGTAGCCGGCGGGCACACCTCGGTGATCGCGCACAGATCCGGCCATCGCTGGGTGGCGTGATACAAGGTGGCGGTGAGGAATTGGCGCCACAACGCCGTTTGACTATCGGCGGCGAGTTCGGGGTCGTTGAGAACCGTCATCGCCTGATCGAACTCGCCGGCGCCAATCAGGACGCTGGCAAAGGCCAAAGCGATCGTGCCTCGTGACCACACTTGCAGCTGTAGATACAGCGGCGCGGGCACCACGGCCTGCAGCGCGCCATCTTGTTGGCCAATGCGGCGGGTTTCGCGGTAGAGCGCCCGGGAGTTGAGGTACGCCCCGGCCAAGGCGTCAAGGCTGTGATCGCCGCAGGCCAGTCGGCCCAGCCACGCATCGGTCATCGCCGGGTTTTGGTCGGTGATCTGGGTGAACGCCTGCTGGGCTGACGCGGGGTCGCCGCCGCTGAAGCGGTTGATCGCGGCATCGAAGGCGCGGCGTTGTTCGGTGGGTGAGGTCGTCGTCATCGGGGCCCCCCATCGGCCTCTTTTGCTGTGATCACCGCTCCCCCTTCCACAGGTGTCATCGTAAACGCTCGCACGCACTGACCCTCTCGCCTTCCTGCGTCAGTGGCCCGTGATGGGAGCGACCGACGACGCTGGGGGCTCGTCTTCTGGCGGCGGCGGCCCGGTGGGATCCTCAGGTGGAGGCGCCGGCGGAAGTGGCACGTCGGCAGAGGTGTGATCGACATACGCCGATAGCGGTGGTGTGCTATCCCATCCCGCGTTTGGCGCGGCAGACGAAGCGACGTTGATGGGCGCCACCTCCGCGACTGCGCCTGGCTCCGCGGTGGCCGCCCAGTTGGCGTCGAGGACCGCTTGCCCGGGGGCGCTCGTCTGGCCGGCGGCCCGGCCACGGGGCCGGCGTTGGGGGCGGCGGCGCGGGTCTACCCCCGTGCCCGCCTTGGCGATCAGTTGGTCGATCCCCCCGCCTGCTGCGGCCGCGGCGCTGATCGGGTGCGGGCCTGCGGACGCCGCGGTAGCCGACGTCTCAGGGACCGTGGATGCCTGTGCGAAGTCCCCGTCGTCACCCTCCGCGGCGGGGACCGGGGAGAAGCCTTCTTGAGGCTGGCCCAACACGTCTTCGGGGTTGCTGATTGATGATTGCTCGCCGAGCTGCTCCCAGGGCGTTTTGCCTTTACCATGCAGGCCGCGCAGGCCACCCAACGCGGCCGACCCAGCCCCCCGCAACCCGGCATGCATGGCCAGCCCCAAGGCCACGTCGCTGGCCCGGCCGAACAGACCGCGACCCGGCTGGTGTCCTTGCAGGTCGGCGCGGACATGGCGGAGTAAATACAGCGCCGCCATCGAGCCGCCACCCATGATCAGCACATGCGCGAAAGGGTTGTTGCCGCCTAACTCGGCGGGTAAAGGCCGCGAGATGAGCCGCTCGACCGCGAGTCCCATCACGCTGACGAACGTGACGAACACCATGACTTCCAACGGGTGTTTAAAGAACCGCCAGACAGTGGCTTTGGCGTGTTCTTGTGCAGCGCCGGAAATGCCGCCGGCGAACACGCTCGGCAAAAGCTTGGCGGTAGTGTACATCGCTTGGAGGGACACCTTGAACACCGAGGCGCCCGAGGAGATCATGAACCAGCCGAACAGGATTGCTGTGAGAACCAAGATGGCCCCGCCGAATGTGTTTGTGGCATCGAGGTTTTGGGCATAGTGCACGGCGGCCAGATCACCACAGCGGCCCATCGCTTTGATCGGCCCGTCAGAAATGCCCTGCTGCAGTGCCGCGGTGTACTGCGCTGCGCACCCGGGCTTTGTGTCGATGACGTGACCAAAGTTGAACACTTCCAGCGGCTCTCGCCCGACGTGGGTGATAAGGCTCGACGTGAGGGTGTCGACTTGGCCGGTGAAACCACCGCTGCCGATCGCGCCATTGTGGGTGACCGCTTCAGCGGTGCTAAACCCCATGCTGCGGCCGAATGCCAGCATGCCGTCGCTGCCGTACATCATTCCCGCTGGGTCGGAGAACACCGTGATGGCTAAGGCCGGCATCATGATCGCCAGTAGGATCATCGTCCAGCCGCGGCCGGCTTCTCCTCGGCGTATCGCCAACACGCCGAGGAACACCCCCAGCGGCACCGTGATGGCGACCAGGCCCCACCGGGTGGTGACGGTGATGACGGCAGCGGTGATTGCTTTGGCGATTTCGCCGAACACCGTTAGCCAGTACGTCGAAATGGTCAGCTTCATCACCCACAGCGACAAGGCGATGATGCCGATGAAAGCCCCTGCTTCGGCGGTCAAGATGTTGGACGCCGCGAAACCGGTCGACATCACCTCCAGGGCGTGCACCACCCATGCCCCCCACGAGGTTGGATCCCATGCCTGCGCGTCGGGCCCGCCTTGGGTGATCTGATCGGGGATGCTGGCCAGCGACAGATAGTAGTCGCCGATCGGGACGCCGTAGTTATCGTGCAGGCCAGTCCAATTCAGCACTGCGGCGTTGGTCGATGCGCTTGCTGCAGGGGCCAGTGTGACCGCGACGGCCGCCAGCACTTGCAGCAGGCCAAACACCTTGAGTGGCCGCGCCACACGCGGATGACGCAGCAGCCAATAATGAGCCCGCGCTAACACGCGCTGATCCTTTGGCGCTGCCGCTTACGGTGCGGGTTGGTGTCATAGAGTTCGGCAAGCTCGCGGGTCGGCGCCCCGAACAATTTCACTTTGCCCCACCCGCCGAACTCGTCAAGAAACCACGCCTCGCCTTCGCGGCCGGGAATGACTTTGCCGTGGCGGCTGTCGATCGAGTCGTCGCCGTAGTTGGCCATCGCCGCGGGACTGGTGTTGGTCACGTAGTCAGTGCGCAACTGCGGGTGGCGATCCAGGTCGCGGTTACACCACAGCAGCGTGTCCTCGGCGATTGCAGCTTCCTTGAACCCCAGGCAAAGTCGTTGCTCAATGAATTCGTCTTCGAGTACACCGAAGTCATTTCTGGGCGACTGGCTAATGCCCACAAACAGCGTCCACGCCTTACGTCCTTGGCGGATCACGTTATTCGCGCAACGCTGCCCCCCAGGAGAATGTGTCCACGCCGCGCACTCCTCGACGACCAAGATGTCTGGTTGGGTGTCGCGGGAAAAAAACAGCGACTCTGCTAGATCGGCGGCCATGCCGTAAAGAGCTTGGGCAGCACGCTGGCTCGGGGTGGTCTGGTGGTGCAGATGTGCCTGGAACTCCTCGGTGACAGTCGGTAGCTTCAGGCCGCCGAAGTTCCAGACAACAAGCTGCTTAGACAAGTCCGGCAGCAGCAGGTCTTCATCGAACATCGGCGCCAGCAGCCGCTCAGCCCGTAGCCCTTCCAACGCGATGAGTAGATCGTCATCGACGCTGACCCGGTCGGGTCTGCCGCGATCGGCCAAAACACCGATCAGCCGATTGAGGGACCCGATGCCGTTGGCGTGACGCGAGGCCGGGGCGAGCAGCCCCTTGAGCCGTGAAGCCTGAGGACTCAGTGGGGCAAATCCCATTTGCGGCAGCAAATGGTCTACGGTCCGCTCTGCGGCATACTCAAACGGAAAAATACGCAACCCGTCAAGGCTGAACGCCGGATTCTTCGGATCAATAATGACCTTTTTGTCCTCGTCGAATGTGGATAATGCGGTTTGGTGTTCTCGCGCCTCTGTGGGGTCGATGAGATGGACACCGGCGCCCAATTCCAGCCATGACCGGACGAGGTTCTTGGCGCACTGCGACTTCCCGCGTCCCGGGGATCCTCCGATGACGAGGCTGCCCGGGTTGTCGCGCCCGGGGGCGCCGATGAGGTCGCTGAGAACGATCTCGCGCAGGCCCGGGCTGGTGATGGTCTCCCCCAGCGGCACTCCAACGTTGTTCCCGAGACTGGTCGCTAGCAGCGGCAGGAATTTCGCGAAAGCGTTGGTGGTGGAGGGGTTTCGGATTTCGTGCAGGCCTGCGGTGGCTTCGGTTCCCGGATGCAGGGCGCGCCATAACGTGGGCTGGCCGCCGCGTCGGCGCTTGAGCTCGAGTCGTTGGGTTCGATAGCGGCGGAACACTTCTGAGATCGCGGTGTCGGCGGCGGCAGCGTCCGCGGCGGCGGCGATCACCACGACTGCGGCGTTGACGCCTCGCTCGGCGCTGCCCTGTTTGAGTGCGGAGGCCAGCTGCCTACCGGAGACCAGTTTGCGTAGCAGCTCGTCATCGCTGTCGGCATGCCGGCCGCGTTGGCGCGCCTGGTCTTTGATGTTGGTGATGACATTGTGTGCGGTTGCCACGGCCACTTCTGCGGTGTCGAACGTGAAATGAATCGTCCAGTCCAACGTGATGGCCGGTTTGGTCACGTCATCGAGCACCTTGAAGATCGTTGAGCGTGGCCACCGCAGGCCGGCGTCGGGCCATTTTTCCAGTCCGACGATGACTTGATACGAGTCGGCCACACCGTCGTCCTCGTGTCGATACGTGCGTAGGAAGATGTCGGCCTCGGTGCGGGCGGCGCGCCATCGCCTTTGACGGAGCGCGGCGGCCGAGGGGTCTATCCAGACCGGTGTGAACGCGGATCCTGGCAGCCGGGCATCCGGGTTATAGGGTTGATTGGGGATGGGCTTTTGCCATGCGTGGCGGCTAGCGGTGTAGTTCCAATGCCACCAGATCTGTTCCACGCTCACCGGTTTAGCGAACAGCGTCGGCGGCAGCTTGGCGACCATCGTGGCGGCCAGCTGGCGGTAGTGAGCCAAGGCGGCCGCGCTGTCTTTGTCGCGGCCGATGATCGAGTCGAGGCGGCGCTGCCACCCTCCTGCCGTGGTGGCCCCCGATGGGCCGTAATCCAAGGGAAGACTCAGCCAGTAGATGCGGCGACGTGAGTTGCGGGCGTGTAGGGCTGGGGCCCAGCGCTGACAGTGCCGCACCCAGGCTTCGGCGTGTACGGGCATGGCGGTGGCATCAATGACGTTGTCAGGGTGCAGATCAGGGTGGGCATAAATCATGCGCCGGGTGATGTTGCGGGTCGCCACCGGCGCCGTCAGGCCGCTCAGTAGTGAGCCGGAGGGCAGGGTCCGGAGTAGCTCGGCGTGCATGTCGGCGACTAAATCCTGCGACTCTTTGGGCAAAAAGATGAACGGCAACCCCGATACCAGGTATTCGGCGTAGACCCCGCTTTGGGTGAAGCGCAGGTTGCCGACGGCCTCGATGGGGGCTTCGCTAGGTGTGATGGTCATTGTGGCGTACCATGTTTCGACGGGTCCAGGTTGTGCGAACACACCACCCGCGGACGCAGGTCGGCCAGCCAGAACTGCAGGCGAGTACGAAGTGAAGGCCTGCTAGCAGGTAGTTTTGACAGCGCCCAGATGCCGGCGGCGGTCAGCGCCGCGCCAACGGCACCGATGATCAGGGCGTTGCCGCTTTGAAGGTTCAGGGTCATCAGCGAGGCTGTGGCAACAAACCCCACTAGGAGTGCTGTGGTGTCAGGAAGCCGCCATTTCTCTTTGAACGGCAGCCGGAATCCGTCCCCTGAGTCGCCCAGGTAAATCGGCAGATCGCGTTGGTCCGACCAAACTTTCGCCGGGGTTTCGTCGGCCATTACTGCCCGTACGGGTTGGGTACGTTGACGTGGTTGGTCACACCGTGGCTTTGGAACTCGTGGGTGAACAGTGCTGCGATACCCGCTGACAAGAAGATGGTCACTGATAAACCGATCACCAGGAACTGGTGGGTCATGCCCGCTCCGGCGCCTTCTTTGCCCGCTTTGCCCAACGTGGCGACGGTGCCCACCACGAGCGCCGCCGCGGCGAGCAGCCCTTCGAGCATGTAGGCCAGGGAGGTTCCGGAAGTGAAGAGACCTTCGGCCAGAAGTTGTGTATGTGTCGCGTTCACGTGATCTCCTTGTCTTGTTAATTGTGTGTTGAGGTGGCCGGCACAGGGTCGCTGTTATTACTCAGCTGCGGTATCGAGTCTATGGTCGTGATCATCCAGGTTCCGCCGTTATTTTCGACGGTCAGCGGAAACGTGAAATTTATTGTGGCAAATTGCGACGTTTGCGCAATGACTCGCGCTCGGATGTGAATGCGGGTCCCCGGTGCCGGTGCGTCAGAGACCTCGGTGGCGGTATCCGCGTTCTTGATCACGGCGCTTTGATAACCGCCGATCGGTTTGATCCATGAGTCAGCCACGATGTAGCGGTCGAGGCCGCTCGTGGCGGTCAGGTATGTGTTGATGAAGCCGCTCACCACGGGATAGACCGGGTTGCTGGGACTCAAGGGGTGGTCGTAGCCCTGTTTCACATCGACACCCGGACCGGGGTTACTCATCGGCACCGGCCAGTCCATTGCGCGGGGTTGATAGTGCCAAACCGACACGGGCACACCATAAAACGTGCTGGTCGCTTCCGCCGAAGCGTAGGAACGTTGCTGCACGACCACCACAACCCCGTACAGATCAACGTCGCCGATCGACCCGTTGGGCACCACCGACCATACTTTGGGAGTGTTAATCACCGCCGGCGGCGGCGCAGCCGACTGGCTTGCTGCGGGGGCCGTCTCGGGCGCAGAAAGCGTGATGAAGCGTTGCAGCGTCGAGTGTTTGGAGCTCGGCGTGGTTAACACTGCGGCAACGAAATCAGCGGCGAACTGACCCGCGGCGTCGCGCTGATTACCGGCACGGTTGGCGATTTCGGCGACATCGCTGGTATCAGGATGGGATGCACTGAAACGAGGCAGCGAACCCGAACACCGCAAAGAGCGTCACGATCGCGATCGCGGGCTGACGAAGATGACCGCGGCCGCGCCTGATGCGGTGTTGCCAGGTCCTCGACATCGTGATGGTGCTCATCAACGCTGCTCCTTAGTTAGTTAGGCGTGTGGCCGAAGAACTGCAGTTGGCTCATCGCGAAGGTGGCATCAACAGGGTTGCTGGCAGTGCCGCCGCTAGCGGGATCGGCAGGCGGTGGCGACGCCAGGTCAGATCCCTGTGTTCCCATGAGGGAATCCACCAGTCCGTTGGGCGGTTGCTCACCTGCGCCGGCGCTGGGCCCAGGCGCCCGCGAAGTCGGCAGTGGGTTCGCCGGCGGGCGATCGGTGTGCAGGATAATCACATCGACACGGGACACCAGGGCTCTTCTGGGCAACGTCACCGAGACCGGACCGTGGACGCTGTGCGTCTCGACCGACAGCGGATCGGTGACGAGTTCATTACCGTTGAAAAAGTTGAACTGCAAGTTGGTCACGACCCGGTGCTGCAACCACTCATCCTTGCCGCCTTGGGTTTTGGCCACCCAACCGGGAGTCACCGACACTGAATTGAGCATGTAACTGCATGCCGAGTTCGGACGGGACGCGTCGCAGAGGAACTGCACGTGCAGCACCTGGCCGTCTAGCCGGCTCTCCTGTGGTCCGCGGCCACATACCCACGCCGAGTCGGTAGTTGTGTCCGTCAACGCCAACGGTGAGCGCGCGGCGAGCTGGTCGCCCGCACCGCCGTCTGGGGTGCAACTGGTGCTCCATGGGGTAAACGGCACAGCCTGATCCTGTTGCGGCACGGGGGCACTGGTCGTCGGAGCGGCGGCGACCGCGGCGATGGTGGCGTGATGCTGCGGCGGTGACACCGGATCAGGGCCGCCGCCGAATCCCACGAATGCCACCACGATCAGCACCGCCACCACCACAGCACCGCAGCCCAGCCACACGGCCGTTCGTTTTGCCCCACGATTGATGTCCGGATCGGTCTGCTCGCCAACTCGCGCGGGCACGTCGAGTTCGTGCGGCGGTGGCGCGGCGGCGGCCTGTACGGCCGCGGCAGGGTCGGCGCTGTTGTCCTGTCCGACCGCGTCGGCGTCGGCGTCGACGCCGGTGGGCCCCTCACTGTCGGTGCAGTCGGCCTGGGGCCCGAGCTGATCGGTCACGGTCAGTATCGGCCCGTCCTCTAGCAGTTGCTCAAGCATCCAGTCTTGAGTCGACGCTCCCCCCTTAGCCACCACGGCTGCCCCCCGTGATCACGTCACCGTCAATGACCGGGTGGCGCTGTGGTTGTCCGTGAGCGTCCATCCACACCGGGACGAGCACCCAGCCCGCAGGGCGGGCTGGGGGCGGCTGCCATGCAGGCGCGGGCCGGCTCACGGCGACGGCCGTCGCCGGAGGCAGCGCTGCTGGCGGTGCAGCGGCTTTGCGGGCGCGGCGATCACGCAGCCGCACGACCACGACAACGACGAGCACGACAATAAGCAACGGCCAGGTCCTGGCTAACACCTGGACGAGGGCCAGCACAGTGGCCACCGTGCCCACAAAACCCATGCACACCAAGGCGATCAGTATTCTCATGACGCCACCCTAGCTATCGGATATGACAGAAATCCGGGGCCGGAATGCGGTGTCAGATTTCGCGCATTCGGTGCGGTAGGGTGCGAGTTATGACCGCTCCAGCTGAAGGGATCGACCGGCTCATCCACTTCGTTGAGGCCCGGCTCGCTCAGCTGAAGCTGTCCAAGACCGAAGTCGCGCGCCGCGGCGGCCCTGCCGTCGATACCCTCACCAAAGCCCGCCGCCGGCAAGGCCAGAACACCCCAACGGTCGCCACCCTGCTGCGCTTGGATGCCGTTCTGGGATGGCAGCCCGGCTCTGCGGCCGTTGCTTTGGTCGGCGGCAATCCCCTGAGTCTTCTGGCCCGTCGCAGATGGGCTCGACACGGCAAGCACCCGCTGCAGCCCCTGAACGAAGGCGAAATCGAGCAAAGGCTCACAACGCAGCTCCGCGAAGAACTCGACCGGCTCGAGGATGACCGAGCGGCGGTCGACCGGCGCATTGAGCTGCTGCGGCGCGTGATCGTCGAACTGTCCCCGGACGAGGAGCTGGCCGGCGAATACGATACGGACACCTCGCTTCCCGACGCCAACTCCGCGTGAATCGCTGGTCACAGTCACGGTCGTGTCCTTTCGCCCGGCTCGTGCAGTGGTCGGATGTCGACCACCCCCGGCCCGGTCATGTAGTAGGCACCCAAAATGGCCGCCGCGTCCTCGGCCGTTATCGGCTTTTTGGTCGGCGTCAGTGGCCACCACTGGTCGGACCCATCGACAGCCAGCCAGCCCTCGGCGATGCCATAGATACCGGCCACCGTGGGAATCATGACGAGCTGTAAACACAGCCAGGGCAATACCGCAACTTGGCCGAATGAGCCGGCCGGGTCATAGACCAGCTGAGAAATCAGCACCGTCAGCGCGCCGAAGGCCGCCCCGGCCCACAGCATCGCCGCGACCGGGAACCCGCGCAGCGTCTGCGGGATCAGGCGGACCAGCACGGCCTTCAACACCCACCCCGCTGCCCACCCGATCGGGGCAACGACGGCTGCTGCCACAACAAAGGCCACCTCCGCGCGGGCAGCCCGCGACTTGGCTGCCCGCATCCACAGTGGATCTGTCCGGGTGTCGTCGTGTGGATCGGGCACCGCCGAGGTGCGAATGCGCTGCCGCTTGCGCACGATCCGTCCCAGCTCCTCGGCGCGGCAGCGCTGAATCGTCGACCACGATTGGTAGTAGGCGATCCATTCTCGCCGGACGTCATCGAAGCGGTCCGGAGGCAGGTCAACGGCCATATATTGAGCGTAAAGCCCCCAAAGACGCCTTCCTGCACTATTTTTTCGCCGCCAGCGGCCTGCTGCGGGCCCAGGGCGGCGGCAGTCTGGGCTTCCCTGACTGGTGTTAGTGATCCACCGAGAAGCAGGCTGTGGTACACGCGCTCATGGGCAAAGCTGTGGCTGAATGTTTCTGACAGACAACGCCTTATTGTCGCAACCACTGACTATGATGCTGCAGACAGAATCGACGATAGACGTTGGCGCACTGTCTCAGGCGGGCTGCTTGTCACCGCCGCCCCGGCCGCCTCGCCGGCGGGCGGCTGTAGACGGTATGGGGGCTAGCTGAGGCCGAAGGCCTCGTGCTGCAAATCGATTCGTGGGTTGCCGCGTGAGTGAACACTCGCGCTGGTAGTGCCACATTTGCAGATCAGGAGGCCTCCGGTGATTGTTCAGGGTACGAGTGTTGGGTTAGATGTGCATGCGCTTTCGGTCGTCGCACACGCCGTTGATGAGGAGACAGGCAAAATAGCCCGGGCGCGGCTGTGCCCGGATCATGGCGAGGTCCTGGGCTGGTTGCATCAGCTAAGGGCCCCGGTGCGGGTGGCCTACGAAGCCGGTCCGACCGGGTTCGGGTTGGCGCGGGCGATCACCGAAGCCGGGATGGAATGTCTGGTCGCCGCACCCTCGAAGTTGCAGCGCCCGCCTGGGGATCGGGTCAAGACCGACGCCCGTGATGCCGCGCGTCTGGCCAGGCTGCTACGGCTAGGTGAGATCACCGCAGTGCGGGTGCCGGAACGGGAGATCGAGGCGGTGCGCGATCTGGTGCGGTCCCGCGAGGATGCCCGTGCCGATCTGATGCGGGTGCGGCACCGGTTGTCGAAACTGCTGCTGCGGCAAGGGTTTGTGTATTCCGGTGGAACGCCCTGGACATGTGCGCACGAGGAGTGGTTGCGTCGACACCGTTTTGACGACGTTCACCTGAAGGCGGCGTTCGATCACGGCTTCGACGCCGTGCTGGCAGCGACCGCGGCGCGTGATCGCCTCGATGAGCAGATCATGGTGGTGGCCGCCTCGCCGCGGTTCGCCGACCTCGTCAATCGGCTGGGCTGCCTACGCGGCATCTCGGCTCTGACCGGTCTGGCCCTGACGGTGGAGATCGGTGACTGGTCTCGGTTCACTGGGTCCTCGATCGGCGCCTACGTCGGACTGGTGCCCTCCGAATACTCTTCGGGCAACTCCCGGGTTCAGGGTTCGATCACGAAAGCTGGCAATACCCATGTGCGCCGGCTGCTGATCGAATCAGCCTGGCATCACCGTAAGTCCTACAGCACATCTGGGCCCACGCTGCGGGCCCGCTGGGCCAAGGTCGACCCGGCGCTTCGGGCTCGTGGACACGCCGGTAACCGGCGCCTCAACAAGCGGTGGCGCGGTTTCACCGAACGCGGCAAGAACCCTCTGGTGGCCAACGTCGCCGTTGCCCGCGAACTCGCCGGCTGGTGCTGGTCGCTGGCGACCATGCAATAAGCAGCCGGCATCGAATCTTGGCTGACCCAGGCGATCGGGCGTCGGCGCGGTGAGTGAACGAACCTGTCAAGAACCTATGAGCCACAACGTGATTCAACGCAGATCGTCAGTGACGCTCGCTTGTAGACAGCAGTAACGTTCACATCCGAATCATCGTCCTGCGGTACCCAACCCGCGCATATCAGTCTGACACCACCGTCGTGAGCAGCGACCGCCGACACCCACCACCGGGCTAGCCAAAACGAAAGCCGCCCCGGCTTCCCAACCGGGGCGGCTTTCACCTGCCTCTTGACAAATTTGCCTACATATCAGGTTCTCATTCTCCGTGGCGGATGACGATGCCTCTACCTGCAGGTTTGCAGAATTCTCATCGAAAATGGCGGACGGACTTTTCTCATCTTTGTGGCGGATCCTAGAACCATACGGTTGTGCATGAATCGTGAACACGTCGGAGACGATTACAGGAATGAGTTTTCCGCGGTCAGGCCGCGCTCGGGGAACGCGCCAAGCGCGAACGTCTCGGCGTTGCCCAGCCCGACACCGCCGCCGACCGGATCCTCCACACGCACGAGCAGGTCCCGCAGCTGGTGTAGTTCACGCGCGTTCTCCAGCTTGTCGCAGTCGGTGACGTGGTTGCTCTCCACCTTGAGATCGCCGACCCACTGGCCGTACACCCAGTCGTTCCAGCCGTAATAGCCGGCGGTACCGAGGTGGAAGCCCGTCGGGCCTGCCGCGATGAGAGTCAACGGGCGCTTCGCGCCGTCGGTGTCGATGAGCGTGATGGTTCCGTGGGTGAACCGACGGTTTTCGTCCTGGAAATGCAGGTCCTGCTCTACCGATGCAAAGCGGTGGGCGGTGCCGTCGGCGTTCTGTTGCTCTGCCTGACAGCGGATCTCGAGGTAACCATCGCCGCGCTCCTCCTGGTACATGACAAACAGCGAGTACGCAGATCCGTCTTGGCGGGTCAGTGTCATCGGCAGCCAGGTCATGAACATCTGTTTGATCTTGCGGCCGCCGCGCGGCAGGCCGGGTATCGGCTTGCCCACGCCCGGGCGTAGTCCCCACGAGTGGTCGCGAATCGAGATCCATTTGTCGGCCGCGATTTCGGTGCGGTCGCCCTCCAGCTCGACCCAACCGGCGGCCACACCTATCTGGTGATACCGCAGCACGTTATGGGTGACGCGGTACCCGTCGGGGCTGCGATCAGGCCACGGATCCTCCAGTGCCGCATCGAAGTCGCCGCGCAGCTCGACGTCGAATGCGATTGGGGCATGTTCGGTCGCATCGAGGCTCACCTGGATGGCGCGCAGCGGTTCGACCACGCGGTAGTGAATCGGCCCGACGTGAGTGGCCGCCGGGTGGGAAGACAACCGCCGCCCGGCCCGCACGGTCCATTGCTCGGTGCCGCGACACACACCGGCCGCTCCGTCGAAAACCCCGCGGTTGGTGTACTTGCCGATACCGAGGACGACCTGCAGCGAGTTGTCGCGCGCATGCGCGATTGTCCAGATCTTCTCCGTCCACGACGGATCCGACTGGGCGACGGTGGCGAACGTGTCGACGATCTGGTGGGTGAGCAGTTCATCTTCGGGGACCAAACCGCCGTAATTTGTTGACAGCAAAGCGATTATTCTCCTGCAGTGTTGATGGGTGGGGACCCGAAGAAGGTCGTCATGTCTGTGCCACGGTCGTATTGACGCATCCACTCCCCTGCCCAGTCCGGCAGCGGTTGGTCGGCGGGATCGTGTTTTGGGGTCTGCGACAGCATCAGTCGCCACACCATCTTGACCAACTGGGTTGTCGGCACTGCATGGAACAACGTCGGCGGCCCATCGCGCCGGGCGCGCCGACGTCCACCCCGGGGAGCGCGGTATTTGAACTCGTCGAATAGCAGATTCGACATCAGCTCTTGAGCCGACGCCCCACGATCTTCGTGCGGTACGACCGCATCGAAGGTCCTGGCAACCCGCTCGGACAGCTCGCCGACGTGGGCGAACGTAGACCGAACGTGTTTGACGCGGTACCAGGGATCGGGATTGAGGTGCCGGCACAGGATCAGCCCCGAGCTGCGGTGCTCGATCTCTTCCACGAAGTGCCACATCATCAGCGATGCGACCCGCTGATCTCCCCCGCCGAACAATGAATCGCGGTTGTCCAGAATTACTTTGAACAGCGGTGTGAACGTCGCCTCCAGGTTGGCGATGTAGGCGGCGTGGAATTCGATCGGCTGCTCATCGATCAGGTCGTCGTAGGCCCTGCAGGCATCCTCGTAGCACTGCTCCAGCTCGGGGTAGCGCGCCACGAGGGCGATCATGTGTTTGCGATGCGCCGCGGCGTGCTGCGCTTCCTGACGCAGGAACGCATCGGCTTCGGCGGCGATTTCCGGGTCCTCGTTGAGGCGATCCGCGGCCTTTCGGACCGCGCTGACGATGTAGCGCTCGAACGGCACCGCGATGAACGTGAAGGCATTGCAGAACAGGCCGAAGTTCGGGTTGGCCGGTTGCCACATGAATGGCACAGTCTCATCGAACTCCCAGGGGATCTTGCGGACCACGAGCTTCGTCATCGGTCGCCACCTCCCCATTGCGGGACTTAACATTGGCATCCAGCGGTGTGTCATGTGCCGGTCCGGACGCCGGGGTCTAGGATAGGGTCAGTGTGACATTTGGACCTTTATATGTAAAGGATGGAACGGTGGCTTCTCGCCCGCTCGCCGACGCCGAACAGTCGACGCGACGACGGATCCTTGCGGCCACGTTCGTCGTGCTCTCGCGCGACGGACGGCGGAAGCTGCAACTGTCCGATGTAGCCGCCGAGGCCAACGTCTCTCGGCCGACCCTCTATCGGTACTTCGGCTCCAAGGAAGGACTGCTGGAAGCGTTCGGCCTGTACGAACAGGACAACTTCGACGCAGGCATCACCGCCGCCATGGCGGGATTGAGCGGACCCGACCGGCTCGATGCCGCACTGCGATTCGTTGTCGACTTCCAGAGTTCGTACTCGCTCGGCTCGCTGGCCGACATCGAGCCCGAGCACGTGATCCATCAGATGAAGCGTGCGCTGCCCATCATGCACGAACGCATCGCCCGCATCATTCCCGGCGAGAACAGCGGCATCGCGGCCGCCGCGGTTGTCCGTATCGCCGTCTGCCACTACATGATCGGGGGCGGTGGCCCCGAGGAGTTCCTGGCCGAACTGCGTCACGCCGCGGGCCTCGACCCGTCCCGGCGGCGTCTGCCACGGCCCACCAAGGCGGCCGGCTAAGCGTCGAGCCAGGTGCAGATTTTCGCGGCGATCAGCGCGGGTTGTTCCAGATGCAGGAAATGACCGACACCGTCGATAATCTCGAAGGCCGACCCGGCGGCCGGCAGATGTTGGGCCAGATCCCCCAGCAGATCGGCGCCGATCGCACCGTCGTCGGCGCCGTGCAGGTACAGCGTCGGCACCGGCGGCTGCTGCATCGTCGCGGCTCCTTCAATCGCAGCATCCGCGTCGGCGAACTGGGGATTGAAGGATGCGCGGTAAGGACAAATGACATCCGCGATGTTGTCCGCCGTCACGTACCGACGCAATTCTGCGACATCGTCGCGCGGGTCATAACCCGGGGACCAGTCTGACCACAGCGACTCCCAGAAGCCGGGCTCAATCAGTGTGGCCTCGGCCAGGCCGACCTGCTGGATGAGCCAGATGTAGAACGAGCGCTTCAGCTGGCGGTAAGTGAACATGGCCGCGCCAAGCGCGGCGACCGGAGGCGCCGCCAGTGCGACGAATCGGCCGAACGCGCTGGGATCGCCGGACACCACTCCGAATCCCGCGTTCGCGCCCCAGTCGTGGCCGACGAGCACCGCCCGCTCGTCGGCCCGGTATTCGCGGCGGACGTCGAGCAGGTAGCGCACGTAGGTACCGGCGCTGACGGGCTTGCCCACGGGTGCGTCATATCCGGGCAGCCAAGGTGCCACCACCCGGTAACCGCGCTCGGCGAGGACCGGGCCCAGGTACCTCCACGTATGCGGGGTGTCCGGAAAGCCGTGGACGAGGACAGTGAGCGGAAGCGCTGCGTCCTCGATATGTCCGAACGTCAGCGGTCGGGGCCGGGTCACCCGTCGAGCGTATTACATCGATGCAGGCAAACGTAAACATATATTGCTTTACATCCAATGAGACGTATGTAATATCTGTTCGCATGGCAGGAATCACGCTCGCTCAACGCGACCTGGCCGCCACCCGAGCGCAACTCCAGGCGTGGTTCGAGCACAGGTTCCACGGTGAAGCGGCGGTATCTGAACTGCGGGCAGCGAATCGCGCCGCGGGGTGGTCCAGCGAGAGCCTAGTCTTCACAGCGGATCTCGACGGGCACACCAATGAGTACGTGATACGGATTCCTCCGGCGGGTGGAGGCATCTTCCGCGACTACGATCTGGGCGCGCAAACCCTGACCCAGGAACTGCTACACGAGTACGGGATCGCGACCCCCTCGCCGATCCTGTATGAGCCCGACCATACGTGGATCGGCTCGAAATTCCTTGTGATGCCACGGATTACCGGTCATACGCCGTCAGACACCTCGTACGCGACCCGAGGGTGGTTGCACGATGCGGGCCCAGCGGTCCAACGGCGCGCACACGACTCGTTCCTCGAAACCTTGGCAGGGCTTCAGCGCGTTCCGGTCAGCGAGGCGCCCTGGCTCGAACGCCCCGCCGGTGTCGGGCTTTCCGCCGAGCTGGCGTGGTGGCACGAATACGTGCGGTGGGGAACCGACAACCAGGTACCCGATGTCATGACAGAAGCGTTCACCTG
>NZ_JBKQQD010000565.1:0-5556 GCF_052144515.1 Mycobacterium sp.
CCAGCGACGGGTAGCACGACGTAGACTTACCCACCAGATTGGTGCTCCGATCAGCAGGATAAAAAGGATTTCAGCAACCCCAATTATCCCAGTTCAGAGCACCATTCTTCATGAACGACCCACCCCCACAACGACTTTCCGTGAAAGCCCCGGGCTAGGCATTCATTGGAGGCTCAACCCGGCTAGAAGATCGGTTTCCCAGCCTTGGCTGTCATGTGGCCCGGGGGCGCCCGCTGCGAGGATGTAGTGCTCTTTGGTCAGAATCGGTTGCACGAAGTTGTTCGAGACGAGAACAGAACGGCGATCGGGCGCGAGGGCGACCTGGGTGGCATGGGCGGCCAGGGCTGCGATCTTGGCGCACACATACTCTCCTACGTCGATGACCGCACCGATGTCGCTGTCCCGGTAACCGAACTCCATTTCGCCAAGGTTGGGCAGGCTCATCCAGTCGGACGGGACTTCGCGCCGTGTCGCGGCTTGCTTGCAGGGCGCTCGAGGCAAGGACGGTCCAGTAAGACTTCGGTACTTTCCACCGGCCGGCCGCGATAGCAGCCGCAGTGACGCGGTGGGTCTGCACGTGGTCGGGATGGCCGTAGCCGCCCTTCGGGTCATAAGTCACGACGACGTGCGGGCGCAGTTTGTCGATGATAGCGACGAGTTCCTCAATGGCGTCGTCGCCCGCGTCAACAAACGCAGTACGGTGTGACCGGGATTTGGGCGACACCACAAACGTTCGGAGATAGCAGATTAGGCGTAAGCGTCCTCGCCGTTTGGCAAGCCGTGACTGATTCAATCCCAGTATCACGCACCAGAGTTTATGCAGGTGATCATAGGTATCTAGCCCGGAAACCGGGCGCCGTGACCTCTACGTGACCTCGCCGCAGCAACGGCAAGCTAGCGACCTATATATAGAGAGGAAACGCTAGCCACCAGCGCCCCCAAAAGCCCCAGCCTGGGGCCGCTTTATTTACCACACCGAAAAATATGGGTTATTTACCACACCGAAAAATATGGGTTATTTACCATACCGAAAAATATAAGTCGAGGCGATTTGGCGTAACTGATATGAAACTCATCACAAAATGCAACACTGTTTTCCCTAAGGGATCGATAACTCGGGTCGGAGGTCAACGATGTCGTATTTGATCGCAGCGCCGGACATGTTGGAGGCAGCGGCGGCAGATGCGGCAGGCATCGGCTCGTCGCTCAGCGAGGCCAACAATGCGGCCGCGGCCTCGACCACCAGAATGCTCGCCGCCGGTGGCGATGAGGTGTCGGCGGCCATCGCGTCGCTGTTTTCCAGCCACGGCAAGGCGTTTCAGGCGATCAGCGCCCAAGCCGGCACGCGCTGCTTGTGCCATTGATAAGGTAACCATGACCGAAACAGGCCAAACCCCGGCACTGGCCGCGTCGCAATCATCGTGGCGGTGCGCGCAAGCCCACGACCGGGACGGCTGGCTGGCGCTGATGGCCGACGACATACTCATCGAAGAGCCGATCGGCAAGTCCGTCACCAACCCCGATGGCACCGGGGTGCGCGGAAAAGAGTCCGCCGGCGCCTTCTTCGACGCCAACATCGCGACCAACCAGCTGACCATCACATACAAGGAGGCGTTCCCGTCGAGTTCGCCGGATGAGATCGCTTATATCCTGGTGCTGCACAGCAAGTTTGAGGGCGGATTCACCAGCACGATCCGTGGGGTGTTCACCTACCGCGTCAACGACGCCGGCCTCATCACCAACATGCGCGCGTACTGGAACCTCGACTTCATGAAATACGGCAAGGAGGAGTGAGCCGCGTCCACAGCCCTGACCGCAATTTCGACCCCGCGACGGGACTTGCCACACTTGTGATTTTCCGCGAGTGGCGCCAGGGTCAAGTTCAACCGTTCGGCGTCGACGACTTGCCGCCGTTTTGAAGATTCCGGGCCTTCCCCGCGCTTCAACGGCACAGTGACTTTGGGACTGCGAAAGCGGGCCGAACGGCCCTGGCCAGCGGCGGTGCCGCGGCGAAATATCTCAATTCATGCTGCAGAAGATGACGGCGGCCGTCGTGTGGGCGGTTTTTAGCGCTGGTGCCAGTGATCAGTGTCGCCCACGCGGACAGCACCGACGACCAGTTCGTTGCGGCGCCAACCGTTTCTCGGACTATCGTGTTTTCCGTCCACTCGATCAAGGGAAGATTGCGATGGCTGCGAAGTTTGAGTTGTTCAAGGACAAGAGTGGGGATTTCCGGTTCCACCTCAAGGCAGCCAACGGGGAGATCATCGCCGCCAGCCAGGGGTACGAGACGAAGGAAAGTGCCCACAAGGGCATTGAGTCGGTCAAGACGAACGAGCCAAGTGCGACCGTCGTAGACCTGACCGAACAGGAACCCCGCGCACAACTAGCGCGTATCGCCGTTCATCGTCGCACGCGACGAATATGCTGTGCGTACGCAAGTAGCAGTGTGCCACTAGTTCAATCCCAGTATCGCGCACCAATGTTTATGCAGGTGAAGATATGTGTCTAGGTCTGCAAGACAGAGACCATGCAATAAGCATGCAATAGCTCGCCGGGTGGCACACCACCCAGGATGAGATTGCTGTCACCCACCCAGCACCGGCATCGAGAGCCCCTAATGTCAAAACCTGCAGCGACACCCGCTGACGCGTCAAGAGGCCCGCGAACTCGCCACGGCGCCACTCGAAGCGGCCGACGAGATCGAGCGGCCTTGGCCGCAGATTGCCGCCACATGTCAGCATGGACGACGTGAGCGCCCGCCAGATTGCTCGTTTCCTTGATGCTGCAGTTCTGACCACCTGCGCGATGCTAAATGCAGCCGTCAGCATTCCTTCCACCGCCGCTGCAGCTCCATGCCCCAACATCGAGGTGGTGTTCGCTCGCGGCAGCGATCAGCCACCTGGTGTTGGCTGGGAAGGACAGGCATTTGTCGATTCGCTGCGCCCGCAAGTCGGCGGGAGATCCCTCGGGGTGTATGCAGTCAACTACCCTGCGACGAGCAATGAGTTGGTTAACTCCGCCTCCGCCGGCGCTAAAGATGCGAGCGCCCATGTCGAGTACATGGCGGCGAACTGTCCCGATACCAGGATGGTGCTCGGTGGATATTCCCTAGGCGCGGCAGTGATCGATCTCATCACCGCGGCGGGTGTGCCACCTCAGGGCTTCATCCCCGCGCCGATGCCGCCGGAGGTGGCTGACCACGTTGCCGCGGTCGCCGTCTTCGGAAATCCGTGGGTTAGATCGCTGGGGGCACCGCTGACCGCGATCAGCCCGCTGTATGGGGCTAAGGCCATAGACTTGTGTAATCCCGGAGATCCGATCTGTTCCGACGGCGGGGATACGTCGGCGCACTCTCGCTATGTGCAGTCCGGGATGGTTAATCAGGCCGCGACTTTCGCCGCGAGTCGGCTCTAGCCGACTGGTCGCCCCTGCGCTCTCCCCAGGCGGCCTGATCGCTCAGATGAACGCCCTCTCGTCGTCTTAGGGGGCAGCCAACTCCATGTCAAAGAATGTACGAGTAGTGCACCCTAGTTCCTCAATATTTTATGAGCAATATCGTCGACCAGGGGTGCAGTCGGATGCCCGACGAACGGACTGGCAATAATCTGAACACGAGCATTTGTTGCACGCGGCGGCGTCGACGAACCCGATCTGGTGAGGGACATGGAGAACGTCACAGAAAGCGACGTACACGAACTCGTCAACGCGTACAGACGCGCCTACACCCACGGGCGAGATCAGCTCGGAGATAAATCCATCCAGTTCCGCGTCTTGCAGGCCATCCTGCGCGCATCAGCCCAAAACACACACGACTGGATCGAGCTCAACGCCGCCAGCACGCCGACATCTCGGGAAGAGCTGCAGTCCTACGCCGCCACGCTCGCCAACGGCGACATAATCGGCACGACTGCTCGTAAACTGACACCGACCGCAGCGCTCAAAACCGCGATCCGAGCTGCACAACGCGCGGCTCTCCACCACGTGATGATTGCCATTATCGCTGTTCTGATCGCCTCCGGAATTGTCTGGTCGGGAGCCGCAACCGGGCGCCTGCTACTAGCCGGCCTACTCGGCGGGGGCGCTATCGCTGGCACCATCTTCTGGGGACTGCGGGGATTGGCACGCAGCGCACCGCAAGCTGGAAGTGTCGCCGTCAAAGCGGTTAAATCCGCCAACCAACTCAGTCAGCCAGCCCAAAGCATATTTGAAAGCCAGACCACTCCGACCCTCACGCGCTTCTATGGACGCTTCAATAAGCCCGCACCCCGTACACCCATGGTCGCATGGGTCAACCGCACTGCCACAGGGACACTCATCCTGATGTACCTGCTCCTGGCCCTCGTGGCGGTATTTTTCATGGTCGGCTTCGTACGCAGCATCGTTGCTGAGCTCGGCAATGACTGCAATTTCGCACCTACCACCTGTCATCCAATTCACCTTCATTGATGCCTAAAACTCCCTTCGGCGTTTTGGCTAACCACGGGCAGGAAACATTTGCTGCCCAGCAGCGAGTGCCCACGACCAGGGGCAATCCCGAGAATTTTCGAGCCGTACGTAAAAATCGATGACTGCCCAACGGTCGAGAAAGGGGTGGGGCGGTCAAAGTCGAAGAATGTCCGACTACTACACCCTTGTGAGAAAAGGCTCACAATGGTTAGGAGAAGGCTGCTGCGGGTCACACTCCACGGATACACGCGCGTGCGCAAGTAGCGATCTGCCACTGGTTCAATCCCAGTATCGCGCACCAGCGTTATTGCAGGTACAGTGCGGTTTCCACGGACCCAACGAAAATTCGTGAACTCCCCGTGAACTCCTCATTTAGCGCAACGCCGAGTGGCTGTCGCGGCTATCGGTGTCGGCCTGCGCCGCGCCACCAAATAACCACCACCACCACCAGAACCGCCCCCATCGAAACTTGGTGGGGGCGGTTTCTTGATGTGGGGCTTTACCTGATGGCGCGCGGTACCAGACGGACCGCCTGCCTACTACGCCCTGGTGCCCTACGACCCACCGCCTCCTCCGAACGTCAGCGGATGCGTCAGCTACAACGGCAGATGGGTCAACGCCGCCGGGTGCAATTGAGCCAACCGACGCGCCTGCTGGACGCGGCTACACTCCAATTACCACGTTCGCTTTATTTGGTGTCAGCACGACGTTGGCGCCAGCGCTTGTGGCGACGAGGAGATGACGCAGTGAGTAAACGCATTAGGTCCTGGGCCGCCGGCTTCGGAATGGTGGTAGCGCTTGCTGCAGCACCCGCGGCGATCGCGACGATCCAGACGCCCGGAGTCAGCAGAGCAGACGTCTGTGCTGACGCCGGTGGCCGCCATGTCGACGTAGGTGGTTGCTCGCACATTGCTGGCGACGCGGCAGCTGGAGTGGCGATCGCGGGAGACGACGAAGCGGCTGCGCAGGCCGCCGCAGGTCGGCCGCCGTGCTACGGCCCCACCGGGGTGCCGTACTACACGCCCGGCGACGCCCCCTGTAACTGATATGGGGAGCATTTTGTCAAGGGGGCAGGGTGAAGCGGCGGCCGCAACCGTCGTTGCGGCC
>NZ_JBKQQD010000566.1:0-32426 GCF_052144515.1 Mycobacterium sp.
CCACGTCCAAGGGTGGACCACCACCCATCGCACCGACATCACCGACCTCACCCTGGCCTGCGGCCCGGATAACCGGCTCGTTGAGAAGGGCTGGACCACCCGCAAAAACGCCAAAGGCGACACCGAATGGATACCGCCACCACACCTGGACTACGGGCAACCCCGCGTCAACACCTTCCACCACCCCGAGAAGCTCATGGCACCCGACGACGACGAAGACCCATAGCTGCTCACCGGCTCCCGCCAGCGAGCGCCCGTAAGAAAAACGCCAGGTTGGCCGGGCGCTCAGCCAGGCGCCGCATGAAATATCCGTACCACTGGGTGCCGAACGGCACGTACACCCGTACCTGGTTGCCGGCGTCGGCCAGCCGTCGCTGCTCACTGTCGCGGATGCCATACAGCATCTGGTATTCGAAATCGCCGGTACCCCGGCCCGATTCAGCAGCCATATCGGGCACCGCGGAGATGATGACGGGGTCGTGGGTGGCGACCATCGGGTAGCCCGAGCCGGCCATGAGCACCCGAAGACACCGCAAGTAGGAGTCGGTCACCGCGGCGCGGTCCTTGTAGGCCACCGATGCCGGTTCTTCGTAGGCACCCTTGCAGAGGCGGATTCTTGCCCCAGCGGCGGCGAATTCCTCGCAATCGGCCAGCGTGCGGCGCAAGTACGCTTGTAAAACCAGGCCTAGCCAAGGAAACTCAGCCCGTAGGTCGCGCACTATCGACAAGGTGGAATCGGTCGTGGTGTGGTCCTCGGCGTCCACCGTCACCCACACGCCCGCTTGCTGTGCGGCCGCGCAAATCGACCACGCGTTCTCCCGCGCGATCTTCTCGCCGTCCAGTTCCAGAGCCTGCCCCAGCGCCGACAACTTTAACGACACCTCAAGCGGTCCGACGCCCCCGGAATCGCTCCGATGCCTCAACGAGTCAATGAGATCCAAGTAAGTCCGCACCGCCGCGTCAGCATCGTCGGCATCGGTGACATCCTCGCCCAGATAGTCGACGCTGACATAGCGGCCCGAATTCCGCAGCGCGGCAATGCTGTCCAACACGCCGTCAAGCGTCTCCCCCGGCACGAACCGGGCCAGCACCTTGCGGGTGACCGGCATCCGCTCGGCAGCGCGCCGCAGCCCTTCCCACCGTCCGGCGGCCAGGATAGCCGGGCGTAGCGTGTTGGCGAACAAGCCGGCCATCAGTCGGCCGCCATGTGCGGGTAGGCGTGGTCGGTCGCCGGGACGAATGTCTCCTTGATGGTGCGCGCCGACGTCCAGCGCAACAGGTTCTGCGCCGACCCGGCCTTGTCGTTGGTGCCCGAACCGCGAGAGCCGCCGAACGGCTGGCGCCCCACCACCGCCCCGGTGGGCTTGTCGTTGACGTAGAAGTTGCCGGCGGCGAACCGCAGCCGGTCCTGCGCGGTCAGCACGGCCTGGCGGTCGTCGGCGATCACGGCTCCGGTCAGCGCGTAGCGCGATCCGGAGTCGATGACGTCGAGGACCTTTTCGTACCGGTCGTCGGGGTAGACGTGTACCGAGAGCAGCGGGCCGAAGTACTCGGTCGAGAAGGACTCGTCGTTGGGGTCGTCGGACAGCAGGACGGTCGGGCGCACGAAATAGCCTACGCTGTCGTCGTATTCGCCCCCGACCGCAATGGTGACACCGGCCGCGCCCTTGGCCCGCTCGATGGCGTCGACGTTCTTGACGAACGCACGTTGGTCGATCAGCGCGCCGCCGTAGTTGGACAGGTCGGTGATGTCCCCGTAGCGCAGTTCGGCGGCGGTGCCCAGGAAGGTATCGCCCATCCGCTGCCACACCGAATGCGCGACGAAGGCCCGCGACGCCGCCGAGCATTTCTGGCCCTGGTAGTCGAACGCTCCACGAATCAGCGCCGTGCTCAACACATCCGGGCGCGCCGAGGGATGGGCGATTACGAAGTCCTTGCCGCCGGTCTCGCCGACCAGGCGCGGATAGCACTGGTAGCGGCCGATATTGGCGCCCACCTGTTGCCACAGGTGCTGAAAGGTTGCCGCCGACCCGGTGAAGTGGATGCCGGCCAGCCGCGGGTCGGCCAGCGCCACATCGGAAACCGCGAGGCCGTCGCCGGTGACCATGTTGATCACCCCGGGCGGCAATCCCGCGGCCTCGAGCAGTTGCATGAGCAGGTAGGCCGACAGGGTCTGAGTGATCGACGGCTTCCACACCACGGTGTTGCCCATCAGTGCCGGCGCCGTCGGCAGGTTGCCGGCGATCGAGGTGAAGTTGAACGGCGTGATCGCGTAGACGAAACCGTCCAGCGGGCGGTAGTCGGACCGGTTCCACTCCCCTGGGCCGCTGATCGGCTGCTGGGCCAGGATCTGCCGGGCGAACTCGACGTTGAACCGCCAGAAGTCGATCAGCTCGCAGGGCGCGTCGATCTCGGCCTGGTACGCCGACTTGGATTGCCCGAGCATCGTTGCGGCAGCGATCTTTTCCCGCCACGGCCCGGCGAGCAGATCGGCGGCCCGCAGGAACACCGCGGCACGCTCGTCGAAAGGCATTGCCGCCCAGATACTTTTCGCGGCCACGGCGGCCTCGATGGCGGCGGTGGCTTCGGCGTGCACCGCGTTGGTCAGGGTGCCCAGCGTCGCGGCATGCCGGTGCGGCTGGACGACGTCGATTCGCTCACCGTCGCCCATCTGGTGCCGGCCGTCGATGACGTGCGGAAGGTCGATCGGGTGGTCAGCCAGCGCGGCCAGTTCGGCGCGGAGCCTGGTTCGTTCCGGGGATTGCGGGGCGTAGTTGTGGACCGGCTCGTTGGCCGGCATCGGCACCTGGGTGATCGCGTCCATGCTGCCAGGATCCTCGGCGCGACGCGCCAAATGATTGGTTGTTCGGACAACATCGCCAGGGTGATCTAGTAGAATCGGACAACATGCAGTCAGCCGGTGTCGGGCTGGGCCAGCTGCTCCTCGCGCTGGACGCAACCCTGGTCAGCCTGGTAGACGCCCCACGCGGCCTGGACCTGCCGGTCGGCTCCGCGGCACTGATCGATTCCGATGATGTGCGGCTGGGTCTGGCGGCGGCAGCGGGCTCGGCCGACGTCTTCTTCCTGCTCGGAGTCACCGACGACGAGGCGCTGCAGTGGATAGCCAAGCAGGCGCACGAGCGTGTGCCGGTGGCGATCTTCGTCAAAGAGCCGCCGGAAGCTCTGGTGAGCAAGGCGGTCGCGGCCGGGTCAGCAGTGGTGGCCGTGGAGCCGCAGGCCCGCTGGGAGCGGCTGTACCAGTTGGTCAATCACGTGTTGGAACATCACCGGGACCGCGCCGACCCGATGGACGACTCGGGCACCGACTTGTTCGGCTTGGCGCAGTCGTTGGCCGACCGTATCCATGGCATGGTCAGCATCGAAAACGCGCAGTCCCACGTGCTGGCCTATTCGGCCTCCAACGACGAAGCCGACGAGCTGCGCCGCCTTTCCATCCTGGGCCGGGCCGGACCACCTGAACATCTGAAATGGATCGACCAATGGGGCATCTTCGATGCGCTGCGCGCCGGCGGCGAAGTCGTACGCGTGGCCGAGCGGCCGGAGTTGGGTCTGCGCCCGCGGCTGGCGATCGGTATTTACCAGCCGCCGGCCAGTGCGCGGCGAGCGCCGGTGTTCGCCGGCACCATCTGGGTTCAGCAGGGTTCACAACCCCTTGCCGACGACGCCGAACAGATGTTGCGGGGCGCGGCGGTATTGGCCGCGAGAAGCATGTCGCGGCTGGCGGCGCGACCGTCCACTCACGCGCGGCGGGTACAGCAACTGCTGGGTCTGACGGAGCCGGACGCAGTGACGACGCCGGCCGAAATGGCTGCCATCGCCGGTGAACTCGGCCTCGCCGCCGACGGCACCGCGGCGCTGATCGGTTGGGACTTCCGGAACGTGACAGACACCGGCACCCGTCCCGCGCGGCTGGCTGACGTATTGGCGTTGAGCGCCAGCGCCTTTCGTCGTGACGCCCAGGTCGCGTCCAACGGCTCGCGAACCTATGTGCTGCTGCCACAGACCACCACGAGCAGGTCGATCACCTCGTGGGTCCGCGGCACGATCAGCGCACTGCGCGCCGAACTCGGCGTGCAGCTGCGGGCCGCCATCGCCGCTCCAGTCGACGGCCTGGCCGGGGTCGCGGGAGCGCGCATCGAGGTCGACCGCGTGCTCGACAGCGCTGAGCGACACCCGATTTCGATCGGCCAGGTGACATCGCTGGCCGAGGCGCGCACCACCGTCTTGCTCGACGAGATCGTCACCCAGGTCGGCACCGACGAGCGGCTGGTCGACCCGCGGGTACGTGACTTGCGCGCACAAGACCCGGTGCTGGCCGAGACGCTGCGGGCCTACCTGGACAGCTTCGGCGACGTCGCTGTCGCCGCGCACTGGCTACAGGTACATCCCAACACTGTTCGTTATCGGGTGCGGCGGATCGAGAAACTGTTGTCGACCTCGCTCACCGATCCCGATGTGCGGCTGGTCTTTTCGCTCGGACTGAGGGTCCTAGAACGAACCTAGGAAGGTCCCAGCAAGACCCTGGAAGTCCCTAGCCGCCGCCGCCGCCGCCACCGGCGCCTCCGTCACCCTGACCGTACGACCACCAGTCATACGCCGACCCTTGAGCCGGCTGCGGCAGGGGCGCAGGCGCGGGCGGCTCTGGTGCTTCGGTGGACGGAGCCGCCGGCGGCGGCGCCGGCGTCGCGTGCGCGGGAACGCTCACACCGGCCGTGGGGATGGCGATAAGCACCCCCGCCACCGCTATCGTCGGAATACTGTTGCGGATGGACCGCTTTGTCCGTTTCATTGATCACTCCCTCGACGCGGACGCCCCGTACGGACCGCCCACAATTCGGATTACTCGCTTTACTTGATCAATGCGATACGTATTCGTTACGTGTCCATTACGACGTAATTCCTGCCCCGGGCGCTCTTACGCCTCGAAAGCTTTGAAAACGGACGAACGCAGGTGATGGGCCGCCATCACCTGCGTTCGGTTCGGATGTTTTTGTTAATCCGGGTGCTTGTCTAGATCGGCACCCACACTGGACCGTTCCAGTATCCCCAGCCGTTGTTCCACGTAACCTGCGCCCACGGCGCCCAGGGCGGCGGCGGAGGTGCCGGCGGCGCCCACGGCGGGGCCCCATAGCCAGGTCCGCCAGGACCATAGCCGGCCGGGCCGCCGTAGTTGTCATCCCAGTCGCGGCAGTTATTCCAGTTCTGGTAGGGCCCCCAACCGTTGTCCCACTGGTCGCCCGGGCACCAGTGGTGGTGGTACATCGGAGCCGGAGCGGGCGCCGCCTGGGCGATGCCCGAGGCCAGTCCTAATGCGGACAAGGCCATACCCCCGCCTGCGACCACGCCAGTGCAAAGACGCAGCCACGGTCTTGCTGTCTTGTGAGTAGTCATGCCGGTAAGGGTTTCCCTGCGGAAAATATCTAAACGCCTTACGGTCTTCTTATTTAAGCTGTGTCGCTCTTGTGAGGATCCTGAGTCCGTCCGCTCGGTGCCATCCGCTCCTAGACCCGCGGGTCAGTTTTGGTTGAATGCGGTAGTTCGGGGTGGAACGGCGATAGGGTCTTTGCCATCGAGGGGTATCAGTGAGCTTGCTATGTTGATCAGCCTCCTGGTGATGGCCCTCGCCGTAAGCCTCGAACCGTTCCGCATCGGCATGACGGTCCTGATGCTGAACAGACCCAGACCGATGCTCCGGCTGCTCGCGTTCCTATGTGGCGGCTTCACGATGGGGATAACCGTCGGGCTGGTTGTCCTGTTCGTGTTCCGGCGCAGGCTGCTGGGGTCTACCTACTTCACTTTGCCCAAGGTTCAGATTCTGATCGGCGTGCTCGCACTGGTGGTCGCCGCCGTAGTGGCCGCCCGGGCCTTTACAGGGTCCGCCACCGGGCGGTTCGACCCGAGCGCGGGAAATTTGGCGACGCGGGCCCAACGACTGCTGAACGGCCGTTCGCTGTGGATCGCAGGAATCGCGGGCCTTGGGATCGCTTTGCCGTCGGTGGACTATTTGGCCGCGCTGGCCGTCATTCTGGCCTCTGGCGCCGCAGCCATGACACAAGTCGGAGCGCTACTGATGTTCAACGTCGTGGCCTTCGCGCTGGTGGAGATTCCGCTCCTCGCCTATCTTTTGGCGCCCCAGGCAACGCGCGCGTCGATGGCCGCGCTGCACGACTGGATCCGGTCGCGTCGCCGCGTCGAGGTTGCCACCCTGCTGGCCGTGGTCGGCTGCGTCCTGCTCGCCATCGGAGTGGCAGGTCTCTGAACGGGGCCAGTGCGGGCCTAGACGGAAACCGGACGCTTCGCGTACACCTCGGCAAGAAACTGCTCGACGGCTACCGCGGCGCGCGCCGCGCGGGCCGACCCGAAGATGTCGAACGCGTGCTGCGCGCACGGTAACTCGGCATAGACGACGGGCTCGCGGCTGACTTCACGCAGTCGTGCCGTGAAGCTGCGGGCCTGTTCGACCGGGATCAGCGAGTCGTTGCGGCCGTGCAAGACGAAAAACGGCGGCGCGTCTTGACAGATGTGGGCGATCGGCGAGGCGTTGCGAAACGGCTCCTCGATCTCTCTCAGGCTCAGCTTGAACACCTGCTTCGCCACCATCGGCACCATCAGCGGATGCATCGAATCGTCGCCGCGGGTGAAGTCGTAGACCCCATAGAAGGGAACAGCCGCCTGCACCCGGGTGTCGGCATCCTCGAAGCCCGGCTGGAACTGCGGAGCGTTGGGGGTCAGCGCGGCAAGAGACGACAGATGCCCGCCGGCCGAACCTCCGGTGATCGCGATCCAGTCCGGATCACCGCCGTAGTCGGCGATGTGCTCCTTTGTCCATGCGAGCGCGCGCTTGACGTCGACGATGTGGTCGGGCCAAGTAGAGCGTGGGCTGAGCCGGTAGTTGATCGCGACGCACACCCAGCCCAGCTCGGCCAGATGGCTCATCAACGGGTGTGCCTGTCCGCGTTTGTTTCCGGTCATCCAGGCGCCACCAGGAACCTGCAGCAGCACCGGCGCCCGCCCGTCGCGGTCGAGGTCGGGCCGTCGCCAGATGTCGAGATGATTCCGCGAGCCGCAGTCCCCGTAACTGATATCGCCGTCGTGCGCGTAGTCGCGGTAGATCCGCAGCATGCGCACCATGCCGGGTTTCTTCGCGGTGGCGCCCCCGGGCGCGGGCCGCTTCCACAGATCGCCCGACTCGGTGCGACGCCCGGCGCCCAGGCCGTCGTCCAGCGCCACGGTCAGCGGCTCGTTAGCCGTGCGCCCGATGTGGCGCAGACCCAGCAGCCCCAGCCACGACAACGCCGACATCGTCAGGCTGAATCGGCGTATCCGCGTTGGCAACCGCCGCGACACCGCCGCCTGCGCGATCAGCTGGGCCCCCAGCACCTGTAGGGGAAGCTCCGACGCGAAAACGCCGTAGCTGAACGCGTACAGCGAGCCGTAGCCGTGCTTGGTCAGCGGGCGATAGCCGTTGGCGGTGAACGCGAAACCTAATGCCGACACCAACACGGCTGCCAGTCGCTTCACAAGTGTCCTTTCCGTCGACCGCGGACCAATCTAACCGCTCTCCTCGCCGGTCGCCCCGGCCCCTGGGGGCTCCTCGACGACGTGGTATGCCGGGTCGGTCATCCACATGGGCCGCTTGCCGCTCTGGCGGGCCTTACCGGTGATCCGCAGTAGCTGGCCGGGCTGGATGTCGGCGCCGCCATGCCCGGGGCGGAACGTGACAGTGATCTCGCCGCTGTTGTCGCCAACGACGACCTCCCGCAGGGTTCGCCTGCCCTTGTTGATGTCCTCGACTTCGTTGACCCGTCCTTCGAAGGTGGCGCGCTGCCCGGGGATCAGGCCCGCCACCGTGATCACCGACGGCGACCGCACGGGATGTTCGTAAGACTCGACTTTCTCATCGTCCTGCGACACCCACGCTTCGACCTTGTCGATTTCGCGCGCGACCCGATGCTCGAAAACGTCGGGATAGGCTTCCTTGATCCGCGACTCCACGTCGTAGGGCACGATCGTCGCCGCGGCGTCCGGGATCAGGCTGATGGCCCGGGCGATCTTGTCCGCGCTGCGGTCATGCAGCAATCTCCCCAGCAGCGGCGCATACGTTCGACGTGGCAGCAGCACCGTCACGTTGGTATGCGGCTGTTCGTCCCGCGCCTTGGCGACCAGCAGCTGCGCGGCCCGGTTGATCCTGCGATCGGGGCAGTCCACGACCCGCAGCGGAGTGTCCAGTCCGAAGTGATCCCAACGCTTTCGCAACTGCGCGGCATGCGCCGCGTCAACCATGAAGTGCACCGCGGTCAGCTCGTCGGCCCGCAATCCCTTGCCGTACCGCAGCGCCTCGATCACCGCGAGGTCAACCGAGTTCACCAACATAAATACCTTGTGCCGCGCGTACTTCACCAACTCGGGGCGGTCGGTTCGGAACATCTCGAGAATAGCGGCCTCGGCGCGATATTCCTTGTTGAGCCGGATCAGCACAAACACCAGCAGCGGGAAGAGGACGACCACCAGCCACGCGCCCTCGGTGAATTTCGCCACCGCGAAGATGCCGACCACGATTGTCGACCCGATCCCCGCGGACAGGTTGATCACCAGTCGGCGTCGCCACCCCGGCTCTCGATGAGTCAGATGGTGTTTGGTCATCCCGTAACCGGCCATCGAGAATCCGGTGAACACGCCGATCGCAAACACCGGGATCAGGGCGTTGACCGAGCCGCGGACCGCCACCAGCAATACCAGCGACAGCGCGGTTAGCGTGATAATGCCGTTGGAGAAAACCAGACGGTAGCCGCGTTTCATCAACTGCCTCGGCAAAAAGCGGTCTTCGGCGACAAAGCTGGCCAGCGCGGGAAAACCGTTGAAACTGGTATTCGCACCGGTGAACAAGATTGCAGCGCTCGCCGCCTGGACGAGGAAGTAGAGGACGTTGCCGATCACCCCGTTGCCAAAGACCGCCCGCGCGACCTGCGACAGCACCGATGGATATTCAGCGACGAATGGGGCGGCGTGCGTGACGTGGGCAAGATAGGCGACACCGGCCAGCGAGAGCCCGAGAGTAGTGGCCATAGCAGTGAGCACTCGACGTGCGTTGCGGCCCTGCGGCTTTCGGAAGACGTCGACGGTGTTGGAGATCGCCTCAACTCCCGTCAGCGACGAGCCGCCGTTGGCGAACGCGCGCAACAGCACTAGCACCGTTGCGCCCATCACCAGCCCGTTGCCCGAATGGACCGGTACCGCCCCGGCGATGTGCTCCGGATCGTATGTCGGTAGTCCCCAGAAGATTTCGCGGATGACACCGACCACGATCGTCAAGCCGATCATGATGATGAAGAAATAGGTCGGCAACGCGAATTGCCAGCCGGCTTCGCGTAATCCGCGCAGGTTCAGGTAGCAGATAATGAGCACCACGCCCAACGTGATGTACAGATCGTGGCGACCTAACGCCGGGATCGCCGATACCACGGCAACCGTGCCCGCGGCTGCCTGCACCGCCACGGTGACCACATAGTCGATCAACAGCGCAGCGGCGGCGATCTGCGCCACCCGGGGTCCGAAATTATCCCGGGCGACGATGTAGGACCCGCCCGCTCGGGTGTAGGCCATCACGACCTGCCGATACGATGCGGCCACCAGCGCCAGAATCAACAAGATGACGCCCGTGATCGGAAGCAACAACGCGAACGCCGCCAGCCCGGCGTGCGGCAGCAGTTCGACCAGGATCTGCTCGGGGCCATAGGCGGTCGACGAAATCGCGTCCGGCGAAAGTGCCCCCAGTGCAACAGAATTCGACAGTTTCTCGGAGCTCAGTTCCTCGGTGATCAGCGGCTTTCCCAGAAAAACGCGCTTGGCGATGTCCCCGATCGTCGCCGGGATCTGAAGCCTGCTGGCCCCAGTACCAACCGAATTGCCAGGCGAAGTTGTCACGACCACATTCCTTACCCGAGGTTGAGCGTGGACGAATCCTCCGATGCATTCTGCCGGTTTGGCTGGCCCGTGGCAGGCCAGGGGCCAGTTCGGCGGTCAGGCCGGCTGGGTGAGCCGGTGCACGGCCGCGGAGATGCGCTCGTCGGTGGCGGTCAGCGCAACTCGCACATGTTGTGCGCCACGCGGGCCGTAGAAATCGCCGGGCGCCACCAGAATGCCGCGCGCAGCCAACCAGCTGACGCTGTCCTGGCATGGCTCGCCGCGGGTGGCCCATAAATAGAGGCCACCTTCGGAGTGGTCGACCGCGAAACCCGCTGAGCGCATCGCCGGCAACAGCGCAGCACGCCGCCGCGCGTACCGCTCCCGCTGCTGCTGCTCGTGGGCGTCGTCATCCAGCGCGGCCACCATGGCGGCCTGTATCGGCGTGGGCACGATCATCCCGGCGTGTTTGCGCACCGCCAGCAGCTCGGCGACGATACCTGGATCTCCCACGACGAAGCCGGCCCGGTAACCGGCCAGCGACGAGCTCTTCGACAGCGAGTGCACCGCCAGCAGGCCGGTGTGGTCGCCCCCGCAGACGGACGGATGCAGCACCGACAGCGGTTCAGCAGGCTTGGGCTGCCAACCCAACCCCAGGTAGCACTCGTCGGAGGCCACCACGACATCTTTCTGACGTCGTCGATCGCGTGCCCACCCGACGAACTTGCGCAGGTGGTCGACACCGAGCACCCGCCCGGTCGGGTTGCTCGGAGAGTTCAGGTAGACAAGCGCCGGCGATTGCGGGCCCAGCTGAGTCAGCGAATCCGCGCGCAGCACCTGCGCCCCGGCCAGCCGCGCGCCGACGTCGTACGTCGGATAGGCCAGTTCGGGCACCACCACCACATCGCCGGCGCCCAGGCCCAGCAGGGTCGGCAGCCAGGCGATCAGTTCCTTGGTGCCGATCACCGGCAAGACCGCCGCCTCGGTCAGCCCGGTGATGCCGTAGCGGCGGGCCAGCGCGGCCACCACGGACTCGCGCAGCCGCGCGGTACCGGCGGTGGCGGGGTATCCCGGCGCGGAGGCTGCGGCGGCCAGTGCCTCCTGAATCAGCGGCGCGACGGGATCGACCGGCGTGCCGACGGACAGGTCGACGATGCCGTCCGGATGGGCCTCCGCCAGGGCCTTCGCGTCAGCCAAGGTGTCCCAGGGGAACACCGGTAAGGACGCCGAAACGGCAGGCCGGCCCATCCGGGCCTCATCCAGCACCAGTCCGCTCAGTCACCTTCGCCCTGCGGCGGCAGGTCCGTTACCACTTGCGGATCGTTCTCGGTCATCCCGACCTTGGCCGCGCCGCCCGGCGATCCCAGCTCGACGAAGAAGTCGGCGTTGATCTGCGTGTACTGGCTCCACTGTTCGGGCACGTCGTCTTCGTAGTAGATCGCCTCGACAGGGCAGACCGGTTCACAGGCGCCGCAGTCGACGCATTCGTCGGGGTGGATGTACAGCATCCGAGCGCCCTCATAAATGCAGTCGACGGGGCACTCCTCTATGCATGCCTTGTCCTTGATGTCGACGCAGGGTTCCGCGATCGTGTACGTCACAGACGTCTCCTCAACGTTCCTTCGTGTGCTAATCGGTGGGCTGCTGTTGCCTCGCCCTCGGCGGCCTTCAGCGCCGGTAGGCGAATGCGTTTGGTTACTGATACTAGACGTTGCACATACACGTCAACCACCTGCCACGCCCGTGGGATACAGGGTGCCGAACCGGCGGCCACGCCGTCGTTCATTTCATCGAACGTGACCAGCGACACACAGGCGCTGACCTGCACACAGTTACGTTCTCGACCTGGACCGCGATAAGCGTTGCGATGGGAGTAAGTCCGGGGGCCTGGTAGCCTCGATCGCAGACGACAACCGTTGAGAAATTGTCGTCGCCGTCTTTGTGGGCGGTGCAATATTTGGGAAGGTGTCCACACATGGTGAGGCTGTCGTTGACGAGACTGGCCGCCGCGGTTGGCGGTCTGACATTGGCGTTGACCGCGGGAGCGGCGGTCGCGTCCGCAGATCCCATGGATGGGGTCATCAACACCACCTGCAACTACGGGCAGGTAATGGCGGCGCTGAACGCGACGGATCCGGGAGCCGCCGCGCAGTTCCAACAATCGCCGATGGCGCAGGGCTACTTGCGTCAGTTCCTGGCATCTCCGCCGCCGAGGCGCGCGCAGATGGCACAGCAGATGCAGGCCATGCCGCAGGCTGCCGCGTTCGTTGGACTTGTCCAGCAGGTCGCCACCATCTGCAACAACTACTGATAGTTCAGTAGCCAGCCAATAACCGGCGCACCCGACCTAAGGTTTCGGCGCCGGCGCGGCTGCAGATCCGCGACGGGTCGGCGGGCCGCCGACCCCACAGCAGCAATACCCGTGCTGCGGCATCCGTTTCCAGCGTGGCCGGCCCCTCGGGGTCGGCAAGCGCCACGGTGGTGTGGTCGGCGTCCGCGCTGACGACGACGTCGTCTGTGCCCGCAACCCGCAGCCGCGCCTCGATTCGCTCGCCCGGCGTCAACCCTTTGGCACCTTTCGCGAGCAACGGGCGCCCCACCGCCAAGACGCTGTGCGTCGTCATCCAGGGCTCACTCAGCCGCGCGCGGGCGGCGGCGTCATCACCCGTGATGTCCCAGCCGTGCAGAACGAGTTCTTCGCGCATGTGCTCGGCGAACCAGGGCACTTTCATGGTGCGGCCGGTCCCGCATCCGCGAAGGGCCGCCACTCCGGGAATCGATCGTCGTCGATGTGTGGTCGCACCGCGTAGATATACCCGCGTCGCCGGGAGTTACGCCGACTACGCCGCTAAGGGGGCGTAGGTGGTGGTGCGTTGGCGGGCCGGGCGGCCTATGCCCTCGGCGATAGCGACCAGCTCGGCGACTGTCTTGGCCGACCCGTTTTCCGAACCGGCCATCCGCGAAATGGTCTCCTCCATCAGCGTGCCGCCCAGGTCGTTGGCGCCGCCGTTGAGCATCACCTGCGTGCGCGCTTCGCCGAGCTTCACCCAGCTGGTCTGGATGTGAGAGATCCTGTCGTGCAGCATGATTCGCGCCAGGGCATGCACCGCCCGGTTGTCGCGATGGCTGGGCCCGGGACGCGCCGCGCCGGCCAGATACAGCGGCGAATTCTGGTGCACGAACGGCAACGGCACGAACTCGGTGAAACCGCCGGTCCGGTCCTGGATGTCACGCAGCACGTTGAGGTGGGCCACCCAGTGCCGCGGGCTGTCGACGTGGCCGTACATCATCGTCGACGACGAGCGCAGGCCCACCTGGTGGGCGGTGGTCACGATCTCGATCCACATCGACGTCGGCAACTTGCCCTTGGTGAGCACCCAGCGCACTTCGTCGTCCAGAATCTCGGCCGCGGTGCCGGGGATGGTGTCCAGCCCGGCCTCGCGCAGGCTGATCAGCCACTCGCGAATGCTCAAGCCGCTCTTGGTCACACCGTTGGCGATCTCCATCGGGGAGAACGCATGCACGTGCATCGACGGCACCCGGGCCTTGACGGCGCGCACCAAATCGGCGTAGCCGGTCACTGGCAGCTCGGGGTCGATGCCGCCCTGCATGCACACTTCGGTGGCACCTTCGACGTGCGCTTCCCACGCGCGCTCGGCGACCTCGTCGGCGGACAGCGAGTAGGCGTCGGCGTCACCCTTGCGCTGCGCGAACGCGCAGAACCGGCAGCCGGTGTAACAGATATTGGTGAAGTTGATGTTGCGGTTCACCACGTAGGTCACGTCGTCGCCGACCGAGTCACGGCGCAACGAATCAGCCAGTGCGGCAACCGCTTCCAGCGCCGGACCGTCAGCGGTCGCCAACGCCAGGTACTCGTCGTCGGTGCAGCGTGCGGGATCGCGTTCGGCCGACCGCAGTGCCGCAAGCACATCGGTGTCGATGCGCTGCGGAGCCTTAACGTCCTTGACGGCCAGTTCGTGCACGTGTGCGCGGATCGATTCCCAATCGCCGAACGCACTGTCGAGGTCGCTGCGGGCTTCGGTGATGCGGCCTTCGGTATCGATGGACGCATTGAGGTCCACCCGGCCGGAGGACTCCACGTCGTCGGGCTCCTGCCAGGGCAGGCCGACGGGGTTGACGTCGCGGGCCAGGCCGGTCGCCGGATCGGCCAGCGCCACAACGTGTCCGCGCACCCGCGGGTCGATCCATGCCGCTCCCGCCTGCACGTACTTGGGCTGCGCGGTCAACCGCTGCACCAGCTCGTATCCGGCTTGCGCGGTCACGGCGGCCAACTCGTCCAACGCGGGCCAGGGCCGTTCCGGGTTGACATGGTCTGGCGTCAACGGTGAGACACCGCCCCAGTCGTCGACACCGGCGGAGACCAGCGCCAGGCACTCGTCACGAGACACCAGGTTCGGCGGTGCCTGAATACGCATCCCGGGGCCGAGCACCAACCGCGCGACCGCCACCGTCGCCAGGTAATCCTCGATGCCCGCGTCGGGCACCGCGGCCATGGCGGTGTGTTCCTTGGCGCGGAAATTCTGCACGATCACTTCCTGAACGTGCCCGAACTCCTTGTGCGACTTGCGAATCGCGTGCAGCGTGTCGGCGCGTTCGCGCAGCGTCTCGCCGATGCCGACCAACAGACCGGTGGTAAACGGAATGGACAGCCGGCCCGCATCGGTCAAGGTGCGCAGCCGGACCGCCGGGTCTTTGTCCGGGCTGCCGTAGTGCGCGAGCCCTTTCGTTTCGAACAGCCGCCGCGACGTCGTCTCCAGCATCATGCCCATCGAGGGCGCCACCGGTTTGAGCCGCGACATCTCCGACCAGCTCATCACGCCGGGGTTCAAATGCGGCAACAGCCCGGTTTCCTCCAACACCCGGATCGCCATCGCCCGCACATAGGACAGGGTGGAGTCATAGCCGCGTTCGGCGAGCCAGTCGCGCGCCTCGGGCCAGCGATCTTCGGGCCGGTCGCCGAGCGTGAACAATGCCTCCTTGCAACCGAGTTCGCCGCCGCGACTGGCAATGTCGAGGATTTCGTCGGGTTCCAGATACATGCCGGCCTCTTGGGCCCGCAGCTTGCCGGGCACGGTGACGAAGGTGCAGTAGTGGCAGTTGTCGCGGCACAAATGGGTGACCGGGATGAACACCTTGCGTGAATAGGTGATCGGCAGCCGGCCGTGCGGGCCGCGGCGTCCCGCCGCCTCGAGACCCGCGTCACGGACCCGCGCCGCGCTTGCGCACAGGTCGGCCAGGTCCTCGCCGCGCGCGGTCATCGCGACCGCCGACTCGTCAATATTCAGCGCGACGCCGTCTCGGGCCCGCCGCAATACCCGCCGCAGCGCCGACGCACTGGCCTTCGAGCGGCCCGAAGCCGAGACCGCAGCCGGAACGAGAGGGTTGGGCAGGACGGTGGGCTCCTGGCCCGGAGTCTCCGGTGTCAGTGGCACGTTGGTGTAACTTCCCCACAATCAATTTTCATCCGCGCGTCCCTGAAACCTCGGCGACCATGACGGGGTGCCATAGGCGCAACAGTAGCGTCACGCCTCGGCGGGTATGCGCTCGACATCCCGCGTTCGGCGCCCGTGGCAAGCGCCCTGGATTAGCCAACATCCCCGCTAACCACCACAGATCGCGATACGATCCCAACTTGGGTGTGAAGTTGGGGGAGGTACGTGATGTCCTTATTAGTCGCGGCACCGCAGCTGCTGGCTGATGCCGCCTCGGACTTGACCGGCCTTGGTTCGATGATCAGCACGGCGAATGCGACGGCCGCCGCTCCGACGACCGGGCTGCTGCCTGCCGCCGCCGACGAGATATCGACGGAGATCGCCACGCTGTTCTCCGCGCACGGACGCGGATTTCAGCGGCTGAGCGCGCAGGTCGCCGCGTTTCACGAGCAGTTTGTCCAGTCCCTGAACGCCAGCGCCAATGCGTATGCGACGGCCGAAGCCAGCGCCGTCCAGACCCTGCTGAATGCGGTGAATGCGCCCGCCCAGGTGGTGTTGGGGCATCCGCTAACCGGCATCAAGGCCGGCCCGGTCGTGTCCAGCGCCGCGGGCCGCGTCGAAAGCGTCTTGCAGGGCAGCGGTGGGGCCGGGCTGATCGGCAGCGGTGGCGTTCAGGCCGTCCGCAGCGCCCTGCAGCTAGCGCCCACCGGTGGGGCCGGCGCGGGCGCGCTGCCCAGCCTGTTGTCGAGCATGACCAACGCTGCCGTGAAACCGGCAGCACTCATACCTCCGTCGCTCGCCACCCGGATCGAGAACGCGTACCTCAACATCGAGCCCTGGGTGCAGTACGGCTTCCAACTCCTCTCCTATGCCGTCGGTTGGGTGCCGTGGATCGGCATCCTGGCACCCCAGATCAACTTCTTGTACAACCTGTTCGAGCCCATGGTGCAGGCCGCCCTGTTCAACACGCTCGACTGGCTATCCGGCGCGATCACCTTCAGTCAAGGACTGGCCAACTTCTGGGGGGCCACCACCTCGTCGATCAACTACTTCATTCAGACCGAGATCAACTGGATTCGTAGCTTCTTGCCGCCGCTCCCGCCGCTGCCGTGACCGGCCGACCCGCCCTTCTACGGGTAGCGTGAGCGCCGCAAAAGCACCCACGCCGGCGGCGCAACCCCGGACAGGAACAGCCACAGAGCTGTGTATTCGATTGGCCAGCGGCCCCCCAAGATCACGGCGTCGGCGGGACCGCCCGTGCTCAGTACCCCGACCGTGATCAGCCACGTCCACAACGGCAGCGCGGCGACCCGCGACGAGCTGGTCCATTGCCCGGCGGCCCAGACCAGGGCCGCGTTGACCAAACCACTGATCAGCCCGCTGACGGGAAAGGGAATGGAGCCGATATAGGCGGGCAGCAGCAGGGTCCCGGCTAATGCCGACAGGATCCCGTCGACGGCCAACAGCGCCAAGACAACAACGCGAATAGCTGGATCCGATGCGCCGCCATCTTCAACCGACGCCGGGCGCGATGTGGTTTCGGTCAGGTCGGGACGCTGTCGAACTGCGACATTATCGAGCCGATGACCCACTGCAAACTGTCGAGTCGGTCCTGCCAGTGCTGCAGGTTAGGGTCCAGGTCGGGGTCCATGCGAATTCCTTCCGTGGCTGCCTGTTTGGCAGCCTACCGCGTGGCGGCCTCATCGAAACCTAGTCCCGCGAGCAGATCCGTTTCCCAGCCCCGCTCATCGCGTTCTCCCGGGGAACCGACGGCAAGGACATAGTGCTCGTGCCCGAGGATCGGCATCGCCATGTTGTTCGACAGGGCGCAGACCCGGCCCGTCGGGCCGACAACGACTTGGGTGGCGTGCGCGTCCGGGCCGCCTTCGACCACGGCGTCGATGTCCTCGTCGGAATATCCGAACGGGAGGTCGTCCACCGGCGGCGGCATCGTCCACTCGGGCCGCAAATCGTCACCATGCAGCGCGTCGTACGCGGCCTTGAACGCGCTTTTCGCCAAGACGGTCCAGTAGAACTTCGGAACCGTCCATGGCTCGCCCGGATAGTCGCGGGCCCCGGAACCGGCAGCAGCCACGGCGGCGGTTGTGACGGCGTAGGCGTGCACATGGTCGGGATGGCCGTAGCCGCCCTTGGGGTCGTAGGTGACCACGACATGCGGGCGCTGCTCACGAATGATCGCGACGAGCGCGCCGACCGCCTCCCGTTCGTCGGCGTCGACGAACCTCCGCCGACCCCGCGGCGCGGTGCCCTCCATGCCCGAGTCACGCCAGCGGCCCGCACCGCCCAGGTAGATGGGTTCGCTGACGCCCAGCGCGCGCAACGCCTCGGTGAGCTCGCCGACTCGGTAGCCGCCGAGTTGGTCCGCGCGATCGACCGCGAGCTCGGCCCACCGCTCGCCGATGACCTCGCCTTCCTCACCGAGCGTGCAAGTGACGACCCGGACTTGCGCCCCGAGGGCGACGTAGTGCGCGATGGTGGCGCCGTTGTTGATGCTCTCGTCGTCAGGATGCGCATGCACGAACAGCAGCCGCGGCGTCTCGGCCATACCCGCACCCTACCTGCTATCCGGTATCCGGTATAGGAACGCCAGCGGCTACTATCGACAAATGGCGCAGCCCAGCCAAATCTCCGCGCACGCCACCCGCAGCCGTCGGCGTGGTGAAGTGCTCGAACATGCACTCTACGAGGCCACGCTGGCCGAACTGGCCGAGGTCGGGTACGGCGGGCTGACCATGGAAGGGATCGCGGCGCGCGCCCGCACCGGCAAGGCGGCGTTGTACCGGCGCTGGGCCAGCAAGTGCGAGCTGGTGCACGCGGCTTTGCTCTTCGCGCTGCCGCCGGTGCCCGAACCGCGCTCGGGCCGGTCGGCCAGAGACAACCTGCTGGCGATGTTCACCGCCCACCGCGACATGCTGGCCGGCAAGACCGCCTTTCCCGGCCTGGAGATCATCCACCAGCTCCTGCACGAACCCGAGATGCGTGCCATCTTCGCCGATGCGGTCGTGCGCCCGCGCCTGAAAATCATCGAGTCGATCCTGCAAGCCGCCGTCTCAGCCGGCGACATCGACCCGGCCACGATCACCCCGCTGACCGGGCGGGTCGGACCCGCGTTGATCAATCAGCACTTCCTGCTCACTGGAGAACCGCCGAGCCGACGCGACCTCGCGCTCATCGTCGACACCGTGATCCCGCCCAAAGCGCCTGCGGCACAAGAGAACTAAACAGCGCGAGCTGGGGGCACCTCCCGCTTGCGGGGGATTACGGCCCGGTCTTGATCCATTGGCCGGCATCGCCGACGATGCCGACCGGTACCGCGCCCGAAAGGCTGACGTTCTGCACGCTCGGGCCGGCGGCGACGATCGTGGTGTCCTGCAGGATAGGCAACACGGTCGACATGTTCCACAGTCGCGGTTCGACCGCGGTGATCACTTCGTTGATGTTCTTGGTGCCATTGAGCGCGGCATCGATGTTCGACTGGATGCTGCGGTCGCAGATGCCGGTCAGGTTCGACGGTGCTTGCACCAGCGCACCGGGCTCGGGCGGGCGGCTGGACGGCTGGGACGTCTGGGGCGGCTGGGTCGCCGCTGAGGAGCTGGGGTTCGGCCCGGCGGGCGGTGTCGCCGCGACGGGTGTCGGCGCGTTGGGTACCGCCGTCGTCTGGAGCGCGGGGCAGCCGTACCGCGAGGCCAGCAGCGTCGCCAGATTCCCGCCGGCCTGATGCCAGCCCACGATGGCGTCCACCTGGTGGTTGTTCAATGCGTCGCGATACAGGGTCACCGGGTCCAGTGCTGACACGGTCGCGGCGATCCCGACGTTGCGCAACTGGTCGGCGGCCGTGTTGGCCACGGCCACCGAGGTCGGGTCATTCGATGCCACCCCGATGACCAGGGACAGCTGCTTGCCGTCCTTGCTGATCCGGCCGCGGATGACTTCCGGCGGTCCGGTGCTCGCCGGTGCGGTCGTCGTATTCGTCGCGGGCGGCGCCGGTGAGGCCGGTAACGTCCCAGTGCTGCTCTCAACCTGGAAGCCGGCGGCCGTGAACAACCCCAGCGCCGCCGCCGCGGTGATGGCGGGCGGCGCGGTCGGCTCATAGCCCGGGTCGCTCGGCGATCGGATCTGGGCCTGGTCCAGTGTGACGGTATTGTCGCTGCCCGCGCCCACAGCGGCGAGCAGGTCGACGTCGAGCAGGCCCAAAATCGCCTTGCGGACCTGAGCGTCGGCCAGCTTGGGCTCGTTGGCGCGCAACGTGAGCTGCATGACCCGCGGTGTCACGATCCGAGCGGTCCGCACGTCGGGGATCGCCGACAGCTGCGCGAAGGACGTCGACCCGCCGTGCACCTGGGCCACCTGGGTGTCGCCGTTGCGCACCGAATCGGCCAGCGCGGCCGGCGCCCCGGCGCGGCGGAAGAGGATCATGGCGGGTTTGGCGGGCGGCCCCCAGTAGCGGTCATTGCGGGTTATCAGGAGTTCGTCGCGCTGCGGGTCGATGTTCTCCACCCGGAACTGCCCGCCGGTGACCGGCAGCGCCCGGGCCAGCCCGGCCGCGAAACCGCCCGGCACGTCCTTGACGATGTGCGCCGGCAGGAGGTTGTTGAACAGCTCCTTCCACGCCGGATAGGGCTGCGCGAAGGTGACAACGGCCTGCTTGCCTCCTTCGAGCGACTGGACGCCGGTGATCAGGTCGTATCCGGCTGGATCGACCACCCCGGGCTGGCTGGCCATCTGCCGCCACAGGTACCAGAAGTCGTCGGCGCCGATCGGGGCGTTGTCGGTCCACTGCGCCTCGGGCCGGATCTTGTAGGTCACCGTGAACGGGTTCTGGTTGGTCACGTCGGCCGACACCAGCAGGGTGGGGTCCATTTCCCAGCGCGAGCCCGTCGGCGAACCGGGATCGGGCACCGGCCGAAACGCGCTCGGCAACACCAGCGCGCTGATCGCCGCGTTCACCGGCGACAGATCCGACAGCAGATGCGGATTGAACCCGGCACCGATCGAGTCGATGCCCATGATGATCTGGGTGACTCGTTGCGGTGGCGGCGGTGAGTTGTGCGGCGTATCGGTGCTTTGCGGTGCCGGCGGCGGGTTGGCCGTACACGCCGCCAACGCCAACCCGGCCAGCGAGATCAGCACGCCGACCGTCATGAAAACGCGGCGGGCTCCTTGCGGCACGCTCATCAGGGTATCGAGCACCTGCCCGGCAACCCGGCCAACCACGCGGGTCGCCAACCGCTAACCCCGGGCCTTCGCCCGCGCACGGTTGCGCGCCCGCGAGGTGGCGTCCAACACGACCTTGCGGACCCGCACCACCTCCGGAGTGACCTCGACGCATTCGTCGACCGAGCAGAACTCCATGGCGCGCTCCAGGTCGAGCTCGAGCGGCTTGGCCAGCGTCTCGATGACATCGGCGGTCGACGACCGCATGTTGGTCAGCTTCTTCTCGCGGGTGACATTGATATCGAGATCCTCTGGGCGCGGATTGATCCCGACGACCATGCCCTCGTAGGTGTCCTGGCCGGGGTCCACGAAGAACTGGCCCCGATCGGCGAGCTGCAGCAGCGCGAACGGCGTGATGGTGCCGGACCGGTCGGAGACCAGCGAACCGGTGTGACGGGCCCGGATCTCGCCGGCCCACGGGCGGTAACCGTCGAACACGGCGTTGCCGATCCCGGTGCCGCGAGTGAGGGTAAGGAAGTCAGTGCGAAAGCCGATCAGGCCGCGGCTGGGCACGATGAAGTCCATCCGAACCCAGCCCGCCGCATGGTTTTTCATCTCCTCCATGCGGCCCTTGCGCCCGGCCATCAGCTGGGTGATGGCCCCGACGAACTCCTCGGGACAGTCGATCGTCATCGCCTCGAATGGTTCGTGCAGCTTGCCGTCGATCGTCCTGGTGACCACCTGCGGCTTGCCGACCGTGAGCTCGAAACCTTCCCGGCGCATCTGCTCGACCAGCACGGCCAGCGCGAGCTCGCCACGGCCTTGCACCTCCCAGGCGTCCGGCCGGCCGACGTCCACCACCCGGATCGAGACGTTGCCGACCAGCTCGGCGTCGAGCCGGCTGCGGACCATGCGCGCGGTCAGCTTGTGCCCCGACACCTTGCCCGCCAGCGGCGACGTGTTGGTGCCGATGGTGACCGAGATCGCCGGCTCGTCGACCGTGATGCGCGGCAGCGCATGCGCATGGTCGGGATCGGCCAGGGTGTCGCCGATCATGATCTCGGGCAACCCCGCCACGGCCACGATGTCGCCGGCGATCGCCTCGTCGGTGGCGCTGCGCTCGACGCCTTCGGTCGCGAGCAGTTCGGTGATCTTGGCGCTGGTGATGACGGGCAGCCCGTCGACCTCGCGCATCCACGCGACCTGCTGACCCTTGCGGATGCGTCCGTTGTAGATGCGGATCAGCGCCAGCCGGCCCAGGAACGCCGAAGCGTCGAGGTTGGCGACCAGAGCCTGCAGCGGCGCGTCCGGGTCCCCTTTGGGGGGCGGCACGTGCTTTTCCAGGACCTCGAACAGCGGGTCCAGGTTGGTGCCGTCGGGGATCTGGCCGTCGGGGGGCTGCGTAATGCTGGCCACCCCGGCGCGTCCGGACGCGTACAGCGTCGGCAGGCCCAGCGCGTGCTCGGCGGCTTTCGCGGCTTCGTCGTCGAGGTCGGACGCGACGTCGAGCAGCAGGTCGTGGCTGGCTTCGACGACCTCGGCGATGCGGGCATCGGGCCGGTCTGTTTTGTTGACGACGAGAATCACCGGAAGGTGCGCGGCCAGCGCCTTGCGCAACACAAACCGGGTCTGCGGCAGCGGGCCCTCGGACGCATCGACGAGGAGCAGCACGCCGTCCACCATCGACAGTCCGCGCTCCACTTCGCCGCCGAAGTCGGCGTGGCCGGGGGTGTCGATGACGTTGATCACAGTCACCGTCCCGTCCGGGTCGTGGCGGTGCACCGCGGTGTTCTTGGCCAGGATGGTGATGCCCTTTTCCCGCTCCAGGTCGCCGCTGTCCATCACGCGATCCTGCAGATCACCGCGTTCGTGCAGCGCTCCGGATTGCCGCAGCATCGCGTCGACCAGCGTGGTCTTGCCGTGGTCGACGTGCGCGACGATGGCGACATTGCGGAATGGCACGTCGGTGATTGTGGCAGCGGTGGGCCGTCAATAGCGAACTGAAGCGAACTGAGCCGCTCATCCGCCTCGAGTCTGCGCTCAGGTCGGCCGTCTGGGCCGGATCGTGACGGTAGGCGCAGGATCGACGCCCTGGCCGCAGTGTCGGCGCTCCTTAGAGCACTTGATCAGATTTGGACGCCAGCCGCGATCGGCGGGCACCCAGTCCACATCGTGCAGTTCGTCCGCCGTCACCCGCCCGGTGATTATGCGCCCACCGCGACATCCCCGACCTGGAAGCCAGGTTCCTCGGCCAGCTCACGGGCCAGTGCTTCGGTCATGAATCAACCGCGTTGAAGAGCGCTGTTAGGAGCCTGTGCTCTGGTGGGCCTGGTTTCCGCCGCGGCGTTTGGCTGCATACATCGCGCTGTCGGCGACGGCAATGAGCTCTTCGATTGAGATGCCCCCATCGGCTGTGCACAGCAGGTGCAGTTCGGCGCAAGCGGTGCCGATGCTGGCCGTTATGCCGGACGGATGCCTGGCAACCGCACCGCAGAACCGTGATGCACGTGGCGCCACACCGTCGACGGTGCAAGTCAGCGCAATGAGGAATTCCTCGCCGCCGGCGCGGCAAACAATCGCGTCGGGCGGGCTGTGCTCGCGCAGCAGCCCGGCCACCACTGCAAGAGGCGATCGCCGGCTGCATGACCATGGGTGTCGTTGATGCACTTGAAATCGTCGAGATCAAGCATCATCACCGCAAGGTGGGTGTGCGCCGCATCGTGATTGGCCAGGCGGACAGGGACCGCTTCGGTGAAGGCCCGCCGGTTCAACAAACCGGTGAGCGGATCCTGCTCGGCGCGCTCCACGTATGTTCCCATGGCCTGCGACACGCCCCAGATAATGAGCGGCACCGAAAAGTTGGGATACCAGATCAGCCAAAACGCCGCGGCCGCACTGGCGGGATCGGCTTCCTCGGCCAACCGCAGCACCGCCATGGTCGCGGTCGCGGCAGCGACCAAGCCGTTGAGCATTAACAAGCGTGGGCTGTGAAACAGCGCGATGTAGCCTCCGGTGACGGCCAGGGCGGTGCAAGCCAGCGCAGCAAAGGCCGCACTGGGCTGGACAAGGCTCCAGCCGGCGGTGGCCAACATCCCTGATATCACGGCGACGCGTGACTGTCGGCGGGTCGGCCAATGTGTCAGCCAGAAGTAGATCGAACCGAGGGCGAACACGACGGTCAGTACGCCGGTGATCGCGCTCGTTGCGCCGGCCGGCGCTGCGTGGCCAAGACAGTGAGCGGCACCCACGCGGCGGATGCGGAGACGATCGCCAGGATCACCTGGGCCGATCGGATCAGGCCGCGCTGGCGCAGAAACGTAGTCACCCAGTCGAACTGGTCAGACTGGCTCCACCGGGACTTCAGCCGGGACATCGGTTAATCCCCCGGTTCACCACGCTTGACAACCGCCCTGAGCTGACAACAGTGCCGCACGAAGCCGTCAAAGCGCTTTCAAAGTTCTTCAGAGCGCTTTCGCCAGTTCTGAAAGCCAGGCCCGATCCGCCGGCACCCAGTCGACGTCGTGCAGCTCGGCGGCCGTCACCCAGCGCAGCGCCTGGTGGTCACGCGGGTGAGGTTCACCGCGAATCAGGCGCACGCGATACGCCCGCAGCGTGGTCGTGTCATTCAGCGGAATGTCGGCGCCGAGCCGATCACCCACCGCGACATCGCCGACCTCGAGGCCCAGCTCCTCGGCGAGCTCGCGGGCCAGCGCGTCGGGCTCGGTTTCGCCGGGCGCGACCTTGCCGCCGGGGAGTTCCCAGCGGCCGGCCAACTCGGGCGGCCGCACCCGTTGCGCGACCAAGACGGTGGGGCCACAGATCACCGCCCCGGCGACGACGATCTGGGTCGGCATGGCCAGTGACGGTATACCTTCCGGACGGCTCCCATCGACTGCCCCATCGACTAGGCCCGGCCAACAGGCTTCAATCAGTGCAGGAAAGGTAGGGCAGACACATGCATGATCTGGTGATCCGTGGCGGAACGGTGGTCGACGGCACGGGCGAGCCCGCCTACACGGCAGACGTCGCAGTCGAGGACGGCCGCATCGTCGGGGTCGGGAAGCTGACCGGCTCGGCACGCCGGACCATCGACGCCGACGGCCTGCTGGTGACGCCCGGCTTCGTCGACGTCCACACCCACTACGACGGGCAGGCGACGTGGGACCCACACCTGACGCCATCCTGCTGGCACGGGGTCACCACCGCGATCCTCGGCAATTGCGGCGTCGGCTTCGCGCCGGTCGGCCCCGACGATCGGCAGCGGCTCGTCGAACTGATGGAGGGCGTCGAGGACATCCCGGGAACCGCTCTCTACGAAGGGATCCAATGGGATTGGGAGTCCTTTCCGGAGTATCTCGACGCGCTCGAGCGCGCCCCGCACGCCCTCGACATCGGCGCACAGGTGCCCCACGCCGCCGTTCGCGCCTACGTGATGGGCGACCGGGCGCTCGACGACGCGACGGCCGACGACCTCGAGGCGATGACAAAAATCGTCGCGGACTCTCTCGACGCCGGAGCGGTCGGTTTCTCCACCGGCCGCACTCAGGGACACCGCGACGTACACGGCAACCCGGTGCCGGGCACGTTCGCCGCCGACGAAGAACTAGCGGCGCTCTACGCGACCATGGTCAAGGCCGGACGAGGCGTATTCGAGGTCGTGCCGGCCGGTGTCGGCGGCGTAGAGGGCCTGGACCCCGAAGGCGCCATGGATCGCGAGCTCAAATGGATTGTGCGCCTGGGCGAATCGGCGCGCGTACCGCTGACATTCTTGATCATGCAAACCACCTTCGAGCCCGACGCCTGGCGGCCGCACTTCAAGGCCGTGCACGAGGCCAACGCCAGGGGCGCGAACATCCGCCCCCAGATCGGCAGCCGTTGTTTCAGTGCGCTGGTTGGTCACCAATCCCGGCTCAACCCGTTCAAGTACGCCCCGGCCTACCAGCGGATCGCGAATCTGTCACTGCCCGAACTGGTTTCGCAATTGCGCCAGCCGCGGGTGCGCGCGGAGATCCTTGCCCAGGCACCCGCGGCCAATAAGGCGGCGACGTCGCTCGACCGGATGTCGAGACGCGTCTTCGAGCGCCTGTTCCCGCTCGGCGAAACGCTGGACTACGAGCCCACAGCCGACAAGAGCGTGGCCGCCATCGCCCGCCGCGAAAACAGAGATCCGTGGGAAGTCGTGTATGACCTGATGCTCGGTGCCGATGGACGAGACTTCCTGTTGTTCCCATTGCTGAACTACGGCAAGGGTTCCTACGACGGCTTGTACGACATGATGAGCGATCCGCTCACGGTGCAGGGGCTGGGCGACGGCGGGGCGCATTCGTCGATCGTCTGCGATGCCAGCATGACCACCTACCTGCTGACGTACTGGACCCGTGATCGCACGCGGGGCCCGCGGCTGCCGCTGGAATACGCGGTGCGTCGGCTGACCAGCGATGGAGCTGCGCTCTACGGGCTGACCGACCGCGGCACCGTTCGCGAGGGGATGCGGGCCGACCTCAACGTGATCGACTACCAGAAACTGGCTTTGCTGCATCCGCAGAAGGTCAACGACCTGCCCAGCGCGACCGGTCGATTGATACAGCGATCCAGGGGCTATCTCGCCACGCTGGTCGCCGGCGAGGTTATCGTCGACGACGGCGAGCTCACCGACGCCCGGCCGGGTCGCCTGGTCCGCTCGACCGCGTAGGCCTCGTCAGCCTTCGATAGCGGTTCGCACCGCATCGACGAATGCCGGGATGTCGCGCCCCCGATCCGCGGCGGGCAGCGGCCAGTACGCCATCCTCAGGTCGGTTACCCCGGCCTTGGCCTGCGAAGCCGCGGCCGCGGCGGCGGCGGCCAGATCGGGCCGGCCGTCCGAGCCGGCTTTGACTCGCAGCGCGCCGGTGACGCCGAATCCATGCGGGTCACCCCCGGCAAGTTCGACCGCGGCGCGCATCCGCTCGATGCCTGCGGCGATGTCCCGGGCGTCGGACCCCCAAGGGATCCAATACTTTCCGAATCGAGCGAGCCGGCGAGCGACGGCCCGGTTAACCGTTCCGCTCACCCAGATCGGCACTCCGCCGGGCTGAACGGGTTTGGGCATCTGATGTATGCGCTCGAAGCTGAGCCCGGGCCCGGTGTAACTCACCTCGTTTTCCCGCCATAACCGCTGGCACACCTCAAGCGTCTGATCCAGGATGGCTCCGCGTTTGTCGAAATCGACACCGGCAGCGTCGTATTCCTCTCGCTGCCAGCCGACGCCCACGCCGAGATCAATGCGGCCACCCGACAAGACATCCATGCTGGCAACGGTTTTCGCGAGAACCGCGGCGGGACGCAACGGAGCCAGCAGGATGTTGGTGCCCAACCGGATACGTTCGGTCCGTGCCGCGAGATAGGTCAACACCGTAAGCGGCTCCAACCAGTGTCCGTCCGGCCCGGTGGGCTGGCGACCCCCTTCTGTCCCTCCCACCTTGGGATCCGCGTACGCATCCATATTTATGCCGAACGCGATGTGCTCCGACACCAAGACGCGGTCAAATCCGCAGCTTTCCAGCAGCTGTACCCAGTCGGTGAGATGCTCCCAGCTGGCCGGGGCCTCAGCCGAGAACGAGGGGATTCCCATCGAGAGCTGTATCGAGGTCATTCGGTACGTTAACCGATCGCCACTGGCGGGTCTTCGGCCGCACAGCGGTACCGTAGGAATATGGCTGTGTTAACCGATGAACAAGTGGATGCCGCACTGCCCGACCTCGACGGCTGGGAGCGTGCCGACGGCGCCCTGCGCCGGTCGATCAAATTTCCGAGCTTCCTCGCAGGCATCGACTTGGTGCGCCGCGTGGCCGAGCACGCGGAAAGCAAAGATCATCACCCAGATATCGATATTCGTTGGCGAACAGTGACTTTCGCGCTGGTTACGCATTCCGAGGGTGGCATCACCAAGAATGACATAGACATGGCGCGCGATATCGACGGGATCGTCGCGGGCTAGGGCGTGTCTCTCAAATGTCGTAGCCAAGCGCAGATGGCTGCCAGCAGGGCTGCGGCGCGGTAGGTGATGGCGAGTTTGTCATAGCGGGTGGCCAAGCCCCGCCAGTTCTTGACGGTGTTGAAGGATCGCTCGATCACGTTGCACCGCTTGTATTTCTGAGTGTCGAGTCCGATCCGCCGCCCACCGTTGCTGCCCTGACGCTTGCGGTGTCCAGCCTGATCCGCAGGCTCGGGGATCACTGCCGTGATCCCGCGAGATCGCAGGTGGACCCGCGTCTCTTGTGACGAGTACGCCTTGTCGCCCAGCAGCGCATCGGGCCGGGTCCGCGGTCGGCCGCGTCTCACCCGGGCGACCTGCAGCTGGTCCGTGCCTAGCTTGGCCCGGCTCAGCTTGGATCGGGGAAACGCACGCAGCGGCATGCCACCAGCGCGAGATCCCGCGCCGCATCCGAGGGCGCTTTGGTCGGAGTGAGGATATGGCTGAGCGTCAGGCGCACAATGCTTTCGACCATCACGCGCATCTCGGCCGGGTTTGCCGACGGCCACTGTTCGGTGACCCAACTGCCGAAGATCTCGACCGCACGCTCAATCAGCGGTTCGCCACGGATGGTGAGCAGTGGCAGCAACGACACATCGCCTGTGCCAACGGGCGCCCGGGTGAGGATCGTCTGCAAGAGCGGGTTGTCACGTGTGACGCACAGCATGAACTCCGCCGCGTCCGATACTCCGCCGGCGAGGTCGCCCGGGTGCCGAGCCAGCCGGGCCGCCACTTCGTCGAAGAAGGTCGAGGTCTCTCGCATGACCAGCGCGTAACCGAGTTCGTCCTTGGTACCGAACTCCGCGTGCAGGGTCTGCCGGCTGATGCCGATCGTCGTGGCGACGGCGCCCATGCGGACCGCCGCCCAGCCTCGGTCGAGCGTGACGTCCCGCGCGGCGGCGATCGCAAGCTCGCGCAGCCGGGCACGACCGAAGGCGCGAGTTTCGGCACGTAGGTCAACGACAGTCATGCCGCAGAGTCTAACTCAATAGACACCAGTCTGGCTTTGTAGTCAAGAATTGACAATTCGTAAGAATTGTCAGATACTTGTCCGGAATTGAACACTGCTGGAGGCATCATGACCGTCGCAATTCCCCGCACCGAGCGTCCCTACGACCCCGCGGACATCTCGTCGCTGGAGTTCTGGTCGGGCACCGGCGAGGAGCGCGAGCAGGTGTTCGCTGAACTGCGGGCACATCGGCCGATCTCATGGCATCGCCCGGTGAAGAACGGTCTGTTCGAGGACCCCAACGATGAGGGTTTCTGGGCCGTGGTGCGGCACGCCGACCTGGTGGAGGTGACGCGGCGGCCCGAGGACTTCCTCTCCGGCCGGGGCATCACGTTCGAGTCGCTGCCCCCGGAAGTGCTTGACGCCGCCCAGGGCTTCATCGCGATGGATCCACCTCAACACACTAAGATCCGGCGCCTGCTCGCCGCGGCCTTCACGCCCAAACAGCTGGCCCGCATTGACGATCACATCGTTGCCAACGCCCGGCGCATCGTCGACGACATCGCCGACAAGGGCGAGGTCGACTTCGTCAAAGAGGTGGCCGCACTGGTGCCGATGCACAACATCTGCGACATGGTCGGCATTCCGGAGGAGTACCGCCGGACCGTGGCCTACGAGTCGCAGTTCGCCGACGGGTGGCGCGATCCCAGGCTCCTGCAGGGCGCCGAGCCGCTGGCGCGGGTGTTCCAGACCATCACCACCCTGCGCGAGATCGCCGACGAGTTGATCGCCGCGCGACGACGCGCGCCTCAGGACGACCTGCTCACCGCACTGGTGCAGGCCGAAGTGGACGGCGAGCGCCTCACCGACGACGAAATTTCGTCCTTCTTCAACCTGCTGATCATCGCCGGCAACGACACCACCCGGCAGAGCACCAGCCACGGTATGAAAGCACTCACCGACTTCCCCGAGCAGCGCGCCTGGCTGACAGCCGACCTGGACGGACGCATGCCCTCAGCAGTCGAGGAGATCGTGCGCTGGGCCACGCCGATCATGACGTTCCGCCGCACCGCGTCGCGCGACACCGAGCTGGGCGGGCAGCAGATAACCGAGGGCGACAAGGTGGTGATGTTCTACGCCTCGGCGAACTGGGACACCGAGGTTTTTCACCATCCCGAGCGGCTGGACCTGTCCAGATCGCCGAACAAGCACATATCGTTCGGCGGCGGCGGCATCCACCACTGCCTGGGCGGACAGCTGGCCCGTCGGCAGTTGTCCGCCACTTTCCGCGAGCTGCTGACCCGGCTGCCCGACATCCGCACAGTCGGCGAACCCGAGTTGGGCACAGGCAATTTCTTCCATACCGTGTTATCCATGACCGCGCAGTTCACCCCGGAGCGCTGAGGCGGTGAAGGTCGTCGTTGACCGGAGCCGGTGCTCCTCGATCGGGATGTGCGAGGCGATCGCACCCGACATTTTCGAAATCGGCGCGAATGGCGCGTTGCAACTCCTGTGCGACGAAATACCGGAAGGGCGCCGCGTCGACATCGAGCAGGCGTGCCAGGATTGCCCCACTCAGGCGCTCAGCATCCACGAGGACTAGCCCCCCGACGATGCAGCACGCGCGGGAGGCCGCTGCCGAGCCTGGCAGTCGGGCTCGGTCGCTTGCCGCCCGGTCGCGGCAATCCAAGCCAGGGTAGCCACGGCCGCCACGATGTAGGTCAGGCCTGCCCAGGCCAGGTACCAGGGCCGGCTGATCTGCCAGATGGTTGGTTGAGCAAAGCTCAGCAGCCAGGGCACACCGATGATGGTGAGCGCCAACCAGCCCCAGCCAAAAATCCGCGCGCCCGGGCGCGCACGCACTGGCCCATGAATCAGCCAGATCATCAGCGGCACCAGCCACACCCAGTGGTGCGTCCACGAAATCGGCGAAAATAACAGCCCGAACACCTCGACCACCATCAACCTGCCGAGCCGATCGGACCCGTCCAGCGCCCGCCAGGCCAGCACCGCCAGAACCGCCGTAGCAACGATCGCCGTCACCACCAGCGGACCGAATCCGGCGTCGTGCCCCAGGATCCGGGAGATGCCGCCGCGCCAGGACTGGTTGAACGAGGTGCCGATGGGCCCGACCCGATGAGCGTCGCCCAGCAGATCGGTGAAGTAGTAACGGGTCTGATCGCCAACGACCAGCGCCGACACCGCGACGGAGGCAACGAACACGAGAGCCGAGAAAACGGCGGCACCGAACCGCCGAACACCGAGGAGATAAAACCCGGCGATCGCCGGCGTCAGCTTGATCCCGGACGCCACGCCGACCAGTAGGCCCGAGAGCCACCACCGCGTGGTGCAGGCCGCCCACAGCACCGCGAGCATCAGCAGCACATTGATCTGCCCATAGTCGAAGGTGCTGCGCAACGGCTCGATCCAGATGGTGATCGCCGTCCACAACATGGCGGTCCGTCTGCCACCTGCGCCGGCCGCAATGCCCAGCAAGCGCTGGCTGATCCGGACCGCGCCGTACAGCGCGGCCATCGTGGCGACCTGCCACAGAAAGGCGACCAGGCCGAACGGCAGCAGGTGCAGTGGGTAGAAGACGACCGCCGCAAACGGCGGATACGTGAAGGGCAGCGGGAAGTCTGGCGTCTGGTCGGCGTAGACGTAGCTGTACAGGGTGCCGGGATGATCGATAGCGGCGGCCCCGCCCAGGTAGACGTGCAGGTCGACGAAGTTTGCGCCGTTGGGCGCCAGGTATGTCCAGGCGAGCCGGGCCGCGACGCTGAGGATCAACAGCACCGGCGCGGCGCCGTGCAGCCGAGTCGCGAGCCGCCGCGTGATGGTTGCCGCCGAGGCGGACGAGGTGTTGTCTACCAGCCCGACTTTAGCGATCGCAGCCAGTGCCGTGGCGTTGTCCGCCGTCGAATGAGGCGTTCGGTCACTGCCACCGCTCGTATGCATAACGATCGAATAAATGCCACACGTGTCACTTGAGTCCCACCAGCATCAAAGTAACTTCAGCCCGGAACCTGTCGTCGATCACCAGGGAGAGTCATGCCAACCATCTGGACCTACTTGCGCGCAACCGCCGTCGTCGTCGGTTCCTCCGCCGCGCTGCTGACGGGCGGTATCGCCCACGCTGACCCCGTGCCGGCACCGGCGCCCGCGCCGGACCTCTCGGCCGTTGCGGGCATTCCGCAGCAGCTGATCGCTTCGGCGGCCAACGCACCGCAAATTCTGCAAAATCTCGCGACGGCCCTCGGCGCCACCCCGCCGGCGGCGCCGGCCGCCCCCGGGATCACCTTTCCGGGCCTGACTTCGGCCGCGGCGGCGACACCCGCTTCCCCGCCGGCGGCGATCCCGTCGATCCCGGGCCTCACAGCACCATCGGCGCCGGCGGCGCCGGTGGCACCCGCCGCACCGGCGGCGACCCCTACCATCCCCGGGGTCAACGCGCCGATCCCGGGGTTGACCTCACCGGCGGCGCCGGCGGCGCCGGCAGCTCCGGCGATTCCGGGGTTGCCGCTGTCCATCCCTGGACTCACCACCCCTGCCGCACCTGCCTCCGCCGCGGCGCCGGCATCCGCTCCTGGGGTGGCGAAGGTTGACATGCCGGCGCTTCCGGGCCTGCCGGTGAATGTGCCATCGCAGATTTCGCTTCCGCGCGACCTGCCGGCGCTCGCCAATGGCGTTGTCCCGGGCGCGCCGGTGGCGGCGCCTACGCCGGGTGCGCCTGCCGCACCCGCGCCCGCACCAGCGCCGGTAGCGCCGCCGTCGCTGCTGTCCGCCCTGCCCTGATCAGCCGGTTAGACGGCTGACCCAGAACCGACGACCGGAGGACATCGTGGCAAGCACTTGGAATCTATCCAAAGGTTTGGCTGCCATCGTCACGGCGACGGCTGCCGCGTTCGGGCTC